>NZ_CANRIC010000003.1:0-83338 GCF_947630565.1 uncultured Paenalcaligenes sp. | reverse complement strand
CTGTGCACGTGCCAACCCGTCTGAATTCGGGTCAATACCAACCATTGCACCCATTTCAACGTGCTTGCCATTGCGCAGCACCTTGATCATCAAGTCCGTACCAATGTTACCGGACCCAATGATCGCAACCTTTAGTTTCTTACTGGCACTCATTCCTATTCTCCAGTTTTTTCCGTAATTAAAATTACCGCAGGATCTAAAGGCTCAGCAAACAAACGCTTCACCTCATCGGCACGGTAACTGATAGACATGCGCTGGTTAATATACCCTTTGTCGGTAATTTCACCGATTTCGATATTTGGCGCAGTATTCAATAGTAATAAACGACGGGTATGGCGCGAGGAGGCTTTGTTTTCTGCAGCCATTTTTTTCATGCCTGTTAATAAGGCTTGGCGAACAGCAGGAACTAAAGCGAGCTCATCCACATGCATTGTTTGACCCTCTGGCCCAGCTAACTCTCGTAAAGCTGGCGTAGGGAAAGCCAATACCGCAATTTCACTCTTATCATGACCACAGACAACACAATCAGATACGTAAGGAGCTAGAGCACTGACCAATGCAGGGCGTAATGTCCCTACAGATACCCATGTACCTGTTGTCAGTTTAAAGTCCTCAGTGACTCGACCATTAAACACAATTCCTTTTTCAGGATGGTCTTCGTCAAGTAAATAACCGGCGTCACCAATCATATAAAACCCATCATCATCAAACGAACGCGAAGCTAAGTCAAGGTCATTGAGGTATTCTGTAAATACCGAGGGCCCTTTGACTCGCATCTCTAGTTTGTCACCTGATGGCATAAATTTAATTTCAATCCCCGGCACGGGTAAGCCTAAATTACCTGGCTTATCAATGCGAAAGTGTACGTTCGTTAATACCGGTGTGGTTTCAGTTGCCCCCCACTCTGACGTAAAAAACAACGGGGTATCACGTACCTTGCTAGCCGCCTTATGAATGCGATCCCACGTATTCTGTGGCAACGCCGCTGCGGCGTAGAATAACGCGTCTAATTCAGCAAACAACGCATCAGCTAGCTCAGGGTCTTTTTCTATGTAGGGCAACAGCACATCGTAACCACGTGGTACGTTGAAAAACATCGTTGGACGCACATGCTTAACGTTTTCAATCGTACGCTCAATACGACCAGGCATGGGCAAACCATCATCAATATAAAAAGAACCACCATTACGCAGCACCATATTAAAGTTATGGTTAGCACCAAATGTGTGGCTCCAAGGCAGCCAATCGAGTACTCGTAGCTTACAGTTATCTAAAAAGCGCCAGCACTGTGCAATCATCTGCTGATTAGAGCAAAGCATCTTGTGGGTGTTTACCACAACCTTAGGTTCACCCGTAGAGCCGGAGGTCAACAAATAACGCGCATGACTGTTTTCCGTCAATGCATTAAATGCCTCCATCACGGCTGGTGTTTCGTCGGTGCTATAGAGCTGATCAATATGCACAGCACCCGGAATCGCCTCTGGGTCTTGTCCTACAATAATTGGACAGTCTGGTTTGACGCTGAGTAACGAAGGAGCAAAGTCATGACCATGACTAACAAAAATACCACCTGGATTTAATGACGCTAAAATCGTAGCTAATTTTGAATAGTCTTTACGGCCTTTCGAGTAAGAGACAGAAACAGTACCAATAGGAATCCCTACATGCATGGCGGCTAATGTCAGCATGGCATGGTTGAGATCATTGCTGGACAACACAACCAGTGGTTGCGCTGAACTCAAACCTAAATCTAACAGCCCTTGACCTAAACGCCCAACTACATCACGCACTTGAGCATAGGTTAACTCTCGCCAACCATCGCCTTCTCGTTCAGCAAAATAAAGGGCATCTGGCGTTTCTACAGCCCATTTTTCTAGCCACTCACCCACACAACGCGGATAAGGACCTAACGAATCGGGCGAACGCAAAATAAAACCACCATTATCTAAATGCTCAACTTCGACACGCGCTGGGGCTAATTGGCTCTCATCATCGAAAAAACTTTGCACTTCGGGTCTCCTGTCAGTAAATGGAGCAAGCATTTACCATTTATTTTCAAACTATATAGGTGAGCCTAAAACTCGATAGCCAGTCAAACTGGCTATCGGGACA
Organism: uncultured Paenalcaligenes sp.; assembly: GCF_947630565.1. Lineage (NCBI taxonomy): Bacteria > Pseudomonadati > Pseudomonadota > Betaproteobacteria > Burkholderiales > Alcaligenaceae > Paenalcaligenes > uncultured Paenalcaligenes sp. The sequence continues at coordinate 81,226 of NZ_CANRIC010000003.1, read as the reverse complement.
TACAACAACAAATACTAGGTTAGACGAACTGGCAGCTGACCTCGCCCAAACGGGTCAAGCGTAACTGCAAGTGATCACCAGCCTGAACGGGTACCATCGGGCCCAAAGCCCCTGATAGCAACACATCACCCGCCTGCAAAGGACGACCGACATTTACCATGGTACGAGCAAGCCATAAACATGCGTCTAATGGGTTACCTAAACAAGCAGCGCCTACGCCCATAGCGGCTAACTGGCGATTTTTGTTTAGGACCATGCCCTCTAGAGTTAGGTCTAAGTTGTTTAATCGTGTTGGGTTTTTACCCAATACATATGATGCGGCCGATGCATTATCTGCTACCGTATCCGTAATTGTGATTTTCCAATTTTCAATCGCGGAATCCACAATTTCTAATGCCGGTAACACGTACTCAACAGAGCTCATTAGCTCTGCCATCGTCACATCTGCATGATTGATGTCTTTACCCAAAACAAAAGCGATCTCGCCTTCGGCCTTAGGAGCAATTAATTTAGAGGCATCAATCTCAGCACCGTCTAAATACTCCATATCCGCAAACAACATACCGAAATCGGGCTGGTCTACACCTAGCTGCTGTTGCACAGCAACCGAAGTTAATCCGATTTTACGACCAACTAGACGTCCACCGGTATCTAAAATGCGCTGAGTGTTCAACTCTTGAACGGCATAGGCATCTTCGATGCGAGTAATACCGAAACGCTCTGATATAGGGCAGCAAGGGCGAGCCAAACGTCGCGCTTCAGCGATAACACTGGCTACCGCCTCAATTTGTGCTTTATCTGTCATGAAAAACTTCCAAGTTTAAATTTTACGGGCTAAGCTTTGCTTATACCCAGCTTCTAGCTCATCAATGAGCTCGGCAGCAGTATAAAGGGACTTGATCTGTCCCACACCCTGACCGGCAGACCAAATGTGTTTCCACGCTTTGGTTTCAGAAGCCATATTGCCCGAAAAATCAATTTCTGCTGTTTTTGCGGTACTCAAATCAAAACCGGCACGCTCTAGAGACGGTTTTAACCAGTTCGCCATCACACCACTCACTGATCGACTCGGGACAATATCTTCAATCGTCGAATTCACTAGCATTTCGCGGTATTCATCTGACACCATGCTTTCTGCTGCTGGAATTAAGCGCGTTCCCACTAGAACAAAGTCATAGCCCAACACGCGTGCAGCATGAATATCTGCACCATTGGAAACCCCACCTGCTAAGCCGATAGGGCCATCCCAGAACTCGCGAACCTCAGCGATAAAAGAAAAAGGATTGTATGTGCCGGTATGACCACCCGCCCCATTACAAACCAAAATAACGCCATCTACACCCGCTTCTACGGACTTGCGTGCCATAGCAGGTGTAATCACATCTGCCATCACTAAACCACCGTACTCATGGACCGTGGATAAGACACGCTTGGGAGAACCCAAGGCGGTCGTCACCAAGGCAGGCTTGTAGCGCTTAACTAATTCAACTTCAGCCTCAAAGCGGTTATAGGTTGAATGAACAATCATGTTCAATAACCACGGGTAGCTTTTACCCTCGTTTTTCTCAGGACCTAACTCTGTAGAAATTTTTTCCAACCACTGATCCAACTGCTCGACAGTACGAGCATTCGGGGCAGGAATACTACCCACAATGCCTGCTTTGGAGCACGCAATCGTTAGCTCAGGGCTAGACACTAGAAACATAGGTGCAGCAACAGCAGGTATACGCTGTGACTGTAGAAGCTTCAACAATTGGGCTTGAAGTTCTGCACGACTGAATGTATTTACATTAACGCTCATGAATTTTCCTGATTTTTGAAAATTAACCACCAGCTTTACGAATTTCCCAACCACCGTCACTATGAATAATATGTGCAGTAGTCAGGCCGGAATTTTGCTTAGATGCTAATAATACATAATGTCCGGTATGATCTTCTGGATTTGCAACACGTTTCAATGGAACCGCATCTGCTGCAGCCTGCTCAAACCCCGGAATTTCATTCAAAGGAACACTACGATGATTAAGACCATCCAAACTTTTCATCGGTGTGCTAGTCGCCCCAGGCGACACGCCGTTAACTCGAATGTCAGGTGCTAATTCATAAGCTAACTGACGAATCATGCCCACTAATGCGTGTTTGGCTGTGACGTATAAAATACCACCACCACCGGCATAGAAAGCACTATTCGACAAGGTAAAAATCATGGAGCCCTTGGATTTTCGTAAGGGCTCAATTGCACAACGTGCACCAAGCAAATAGCCTTGCACGTTAACTGCAAATAAACGCTGGAAAGACTCTTCGACTTTTTCAGGCTCTATACGATCTAAGCGCGTAAAATAATCGAAGACAGCAGCGTTCGCAACAAAGGTGTCTAAACGCCCAAATGTCTCTACCGTTGTATCTACGGCTTTTTGGTTATCCTCGTAACGCGTCACATCGCCTTGAATGGTCACGATGGCATCGCCCAGCTCATCTTTAAGCTGTTGCAATGCTGCTGCATCCCGCGCCATAACGCCTACTTTGGCACCTTCGGCCACATAGCGACGCACCACTGCGCTGCCAATGCCACCAGTACCACCTGTGACCAATGCCACTTGTCCGTCTAGCCACCCCATTGCGGTTTCCTTATAAGAACGTATTGATGTTTTTGCACAATAATGTCGCGTTAGGAATCAAGATTTTGCGGCGCAAAATTTTGAGTTCACCCTCTACACGACACAACACGTCTTCACGACGAGCCGCAATTTCAAAGTGCTCGTTTAAGCCTCGACTACGTATGCTGAACAAACAGGTGTGAACCACATACTGATCGGCTGATTCGCCAGCAAATACCTCGACGTTAGTGACCATATGAACGTTACGTGTTGGTGGGTTTTCTGCCCAAGCTGTCGCCTGTTTAAAGCGCTCAATACGACGCGTTAAATCACGTAGCCCATCATCAAAAAAGGCCATATGATCTGCTGAGTACTGCCCCAACTTGTCTTCACGACGGCGGTTCTCTATACCGGGCATCCAGTAATGAACGTCCTCGTGCATTAAAGCTAGCCAATCATCCCAACATTCCGTATCCAGTAAACGAGCCTCGCGGTACATAAAAGCGGTGACTTCACGTTCCACCTCTACAGAAACCAATTCATTTTTTACAGTCATGGAAGCCTCCGATTACTTGAGTTTGCCGTTATTGCGATCAGGTACACTTTTCCAGCTATCAGCCTGCAACATATCTTTCCAACGCTGATAGAAAGCGCGTGAGTTCGCCTCGTTAATCTGGCCTTTATACACATTGCCTGGTAGTTCTGAATCTGCCATGTAAGTATTCATGCCTAAGCCTACGTATAGGTCTTGGTAACGAGTCACCACACCACGACTGGTTTTTGTGCAGTATTCCCAGTTCTCACCGTCGTCCATTTCAAAAACGCCAGTTGGAGAGAAGGTCATCATTGCACCACGACGCCAAAGCTCTTTAATTTTCTCTGGGGCATTTTTATTCACGACTACCCACGTGTAGAGCTCAATTTTATTTGGGCCACGCGGTTGCCACACACGAACGGTATTCTGACCTGGTAGGTAAGAGAAGTTCGGGAAAATAGTGCAAGACGAAATCGCACCCGTTAACTGAGAACGGAACTCACCCAAACGCTCTGCAACTTTAGGACGTAACTCGTGTAAATATTTGTTGATTTCACGCTCGCCTAGTACCGCAGCATTACCAATCCCATCGGTTGCAAACTCATAGCCATGGCCATTCCAGTTCACAGCGTAGGACTCAGGAAGCTCACCCACATTAGCGACTGGACCACCTAACATCGCGCGTGCAGCGGAGTCATGAGTCCAACCACCGTGCAAAATGTCACCCACGAAGTTTTCTGCAGCGACTTTCCAGTTACATTCGTAAGTAGAGCGAATGCAACCACCTACAAACTCAGAGCCGCCTTCGTCCATATCGAAGATCACGTCTAAGTACCAAGTCATTGGCCCTAAGTACTCTTCTAATGAGGGTGCTTCTGGATCAAAGGTCGCAAACACAAGCCCTTTGTATGAATCAACCTGGGCCACTTCGCGCAAACCATGTTTGCTCTTGTCAAAGCCAGAGTCTTCATACGCTTTGGATTCGTGCATGCCACGCAATGCACCGTCTGGGCCAAATGCCCAACCGTGGTAGTTACAGACAAAACCACGAGCATTACCTGCTTCGGCAAAACATACTTTGTTACCACGGTGCGGACAGGAGTTAATCAACACTTTGATCGACATATCCTTTTGACGCACTACAATAACTTCGTCCTCACCCATTGTCGTTGTAAGGTAGTCACCGGCTTTAGGTAGCTGAGACTCGTGTGCCACAAACAACCAACAACGTGCAAAGATTTTTTCTAATTCTTGCTCGTAAATTTTCTGATCCCAGAAAATCTTACCGGATAAACGACCCTCTTCCATGTTGCAAAGATTGTCTAATCCTGGCAATACGGGACTCGTTTCAATGGGTTTTAAGTTAATAACCTTGCTCATAATTCCTCGATAGTAAAATCAGATGGAACAACCGACCTATATGGCTTAAACGGGACTGTTCGCGTCATCCGCAGCTTCAGCTGCTTCAGCGTCTAAATTAGCGTAAACCTCATCACCCTCAACCTCGACTCGATAGGTGCGCAAATCGCGCTCGCAAGGAAAGGTCATGGCTTTGCCACTAGGGATATGAAACTGTCCCCAATGCACTGGGCAAGTGATTAGATCATCATCTATATCACCTTCAGCCAAAGAGGCTGTTGCATGTGTGCAAAGGTCTGCCGTTGCATAGAAAGTACCCTCTAGGTTGTATACGCAGATATCACCGACATCAGAGTTTGGTACTTTTTTCATTTCACCAGCGGATAGTTCGCTGGCATTACATAAAAACACTTTAGACATTATTTTTCTCCGGCGATCAGTTCTAAGAAACCTAAGCCTGTTACCCACTCGGGTACAGGTTCATAGGCCACTATTTCGCCTGTAGCATTAGGAACTGCCGCCATAGCAACAGCAAAAGTACGAATTTCCATCGCACCATTACCGCCACGACGTAAAATTTCTTCGTTGGAATAAGAGCAAAGGGCTTTTAGATCACCGTTCACACCATGCTGTAGGATTTCTTGGTCAAATTCCGCATCAACCTTACCCATCTCAACGGTGCCTACCCAGTGACTAATTCCGCCGCTACCAATAATGACAACGCGTTCATCGTCATCAAAGGACTCAACAGCAGCACGAATTTGCTCGCCTAGATCGATACAACGATCAAAGGAAATAAAAGGATCTACCCCACATGCCAAGTACACAGGAATAGATGGCAAGGTGCGACCCAAGGCTTTTTCAGCAGGCTGAACCACAAACTGATGTGGAATAGCGAAAGCGTGATCCATCGTGAAGCTACGACCCACAGCCCAGTCAATACGCTGCTTTTCGCCTTCGGCAACAATATGATTCGCTAATTCTTCGTGATTTTTTACTACACCGCGCTCAAGCATAGGTAAACGCTCGATAGGGCCATCCACATCACCCACACCGATTAAGTAACGGGGTAAACAATGTGTGCCAAATAAGATGTAATGGTCACAACCCACAATGATCACAGAAGTCGGATTTAGCTCTGCCATGCGACGCGCGCATTCCTCGTAAGCACCCCAAACAACGTCTTGTTGTTCCTTTGGGGGAGCCTCTGGGGCAACCAACATCACTGGATCATGCGGCATCCAAAAACCGCCAACAATTTTACCCATGATTAGTTGCCTCCTTTTAGGGCAGCAGAAAAACCAGCTGTTTGTTCATTGGTAGCACCGAGTTTTTCTTTGTAAACACGCATGCTACGGTTCGGTGACATTTCTTGCCAGAAGCCCATGGTTAACATGGCATTAACGCCTATGTCTTGCATGGCTTTCACATCAAAATTCAACACCATGGCTTTTTCATCATCGCTTAGATCAAAGCGGGATAAAAAACCCTCGGGATCTTCACGGAAGCGTTCTTTGGCAGGACGTTCTACAGACAATTGCCAAAGTACACGCTCAAGCACGTTACGACTCATAAAAGCCTCACTCAGATAGGAAATCGCGCACTAAAGCAACGAAGCGACGTGATTGTTCGCTTTGAACCCAGTGACCACAACGACCAAACAAGTGTAGGTCAGCATTTGGAACAGAATTAGCAATCAAAATACCGCACTCGGGTGGCACTACGCCGTCTTCACGACCATGTACAACCAAAGTAGGCGCCTGAATTTTTTGTAGAGCGCTAACAGGGAAACCACGCACAATGGTGGGACCGTCTTCGGCGGGCTTAGGAATCAGTTTGCGCAAGGCTTCTTGAGCGCCTGCACGAGCACTGGCTTTATAGCGAGCCTCGACCATTTCATCTGTAATTAATGATTTGTCGAAAGGGAATTTTTCCATGAGCTCACGCATGTTTTCTAGCGATGGCTCATAAACCCAAGCACCACGTAAACCAGCGGTTTGCTCAAATTCACCAGCAGGTGTACCTAACAAGACCAGCTTATCTACACGCTCAGGAGCAAAAACGGCCAAACCAATCGCCAATGCACCACCGAAGGAGTTTCCAACAAAAGAGGCTTTCTCAATGCCTAATTCGTCCATAATGCCGATCAAGTGGTTTACCCACAATTTAATATCGTATTTTGTACCTTCTTGGAATTCAGTAAAACCAAATCCAGCAATATCTGGCACGATGACGCGCCATTTATCGGAAAAGGCGGGCATGGTGTTTGCCCAGTTAGTCCAGCCAGATACGCCAGGACCTGAACCATGCAACAAGAACAAAGGAGCGCCTTCGCCCGCTTCGTGATAGTTAGTTTGATGGCCTGCTGCAAGTAAAGTCTTTCCTACGCCTTCCATTTGACCTCCGAGATTTTAAGATACAGATACGTATGTGTATTCTAAGGGCTAAGCTTTATACCTAAAACTATGGTTAATACCTATATGTATGTGTATCAATTAGAAGTTATCTATCTTACACAAGATTAAGTTTACATGCACTACTGTATGTTTAGCCAATGAACACTTAATGCAAGATACAATGGTGGCATTTTCGCTGAAAGTCATTATGATTAGAATCCTAACCCCATCGTATATTTAATAAACAACTAAAGACCATCACTCACTATGTCGACTCGCCCTACCCTTACTCGGGAAGACTGGATCCAAGCCGCACAGCGTATTTTAATTAAAGGCGGAATTGATACCGTCCGCATTGATAATTTAGCCAAAGAACTAACTATTACTCGCGGCAGTTTTTATTATCACTTCAAGAGCCGCGAGGAATTATTACAAAGCTTGCTGACTAATTGGCGTGCCAGAGCTACCGAAAATATCATTCAACAACTAGGCAGCACTCAGTATTCGCCCAGTGAAAGACTACAGCATTTACTCGGCTTGCCTTTTCGCGGTAATGCAGCCCGCGAAGCCGCCGCTTTTGAAATTGGAATTCGTGGTTGGGCCCGTCGTGATCCGTTAGCCCGCCAAGCCATGGACGAGGTAGACAGTCACCGACTGCACTACATTGAAAGCGTGTTACTACAAATAGGTTACGAGCCACAAAAAGCGCACGATACGGCCTCATTAATTTATGCCTATCAGCTCAGTATATCCATTGTGCAACCGAACAGTTTCTCTACTGAGCGATACGAACAACACCTGCGTATTATTCAGCAATGGCTGCTTTAATAAATACGGCTACACCCAAGCGTATCGCATTCACGGCTTGATCCGCCGCATCATTGCGCCAATTTATCGTGACAGGCAAGGTTGGCGCATCTGTCATGCAAGGTAATTGAACAATCTCTTGCTGGTGCAGTGCGTTCATTACCCAATATTTTGGCACATACGCAGTACAACCTCGGCGTAAAAAAAGCATGAGGGTGTCTAATGCCTCTGTTCCATGGATACGACAGGCATTAACCCCTTCTTTTTTGAGTAGGTCATGTAATGTCAATGACAAGGGAGAGCCTACCGACGCACAGACCATAGGGGTTTTTCGGGCTAATTCGGCCAAACTAATCGCTAAAGGCAGCTGTGCTGGCGGCAAAGAAAACCAACCCACCTCTAAATCCGCCACCTTTTGATTGCGTATCCCAACCTGACGAGTCAGTGGCGCAGCACTAATCACCAAATCAAGCGCATCACTTATCAGCAATTGCTGCAAATACTGGCTACTACCTGTTTGTACAATTACCTGTATCTGCGGCTGTAAATCAGTTAAAAAAATCAATAAATCAGCTAACCAAGCGCTTGCAAACTGTCCTTTAATACCCAACCGAACCACCGCCGCTTGTTGCTTGGTGTGCTCTGTTACAGCCTCGCGTAATGCTGACTCTGTGTTCAAAAGATGCTTCGCGTAATGCAGCACCATTTGTCCAGCGGGCGTTAATCGACTATCTCTGGATGTACGCTCAAAAAGGGGCTGACCTAAATCGGCTTCTAGGGCAGCCACACGCCCAGAAATAGCAGCCTGAGTTAAGCCCAACTCAGTTGCTGCTGATCGAAAACTACCTAGACGCGCAATCACCAAAAAGGTGTCTAAAAATCGTAAATTCATATAGCCGTTAACAATACCAATTCAAATTTGGCGTATCATTATTCTACCCCTTGCCCCTCAAAGCCACCACTACAGGAGACTGCCGTATGCCATTTAACGCCGTTCTATTTGATTGTGATGGAGTCTTAGTAGATAGCGAACCCATAAGCCTAAATATCTTACGTAAAATGCTTGCTGACTTAGGCTGGCCCCTCAGTTATGCCGAAAGCAAAAAAATATTCGTCGGTAAATCCACCAAAGAAGAAATCGACTTCATTCAAAAAAAAATAAATAGAAAACTAGACGAAGATTGGCTTCAAACATTTACTGTGCGTCGTAATCAAGCACTACGCCAACAGTTAGTCGCCGTCCCCGGTATTTACGACTGCTTAAAGCAAGTACGTAAAAAATGGCCTAATCTCATTGCCTGTGCCTCTGCAGCCGAAAAATCAAAAATCATGCTGCAATTAGACAAAGTGGGATTAACCGATTTTTTTACGGGTCGTATATTTAGTGGGGTAGATGTGGCCCGTAATAAGCCCTTTCCTGATGTGTATATAACTGCAGCTCATGCCTTGGGCGTTGACCCCAAAGACTGCGCCATCATAGAGGACAGTATCACCGGCATTACCGCAGGCGTTCAAGCAGGCGCTACGGTTTTTGCTTATTGCCCTGACGAAGAAGACCTCACTCCCCTACAACAGGCCGGCGCGCATCACGTTTTTCACCAAATGCAACAGTTACCCCTACTTTTGCAAGGCCACACTAGCTAAAATCAGTGTTCCGCGATTAAAATTCGCACTCTGGGGCAACGCACGGTTGCACCGTTTTTATTTAGCTCACGTTTGGATTTTCTGCGTGAGCTTTTTTACTATTTACACAGGTCAACAATGAGTCAGGGGTCCTTTCATTATCCGTGGTTTAAACGCGAAGATACCGATGCGTTTTTTGCCTTATTTCAAAACAATATCGCCAACTTTATCGTTATTGCGCTTGCCATGTTAGGCATGGGCTTTAGCCAAGAAATCGTTTTTGGCAAAGTCTTACCTGGTGCGGCAGTCGCCGTCATGACGGGTAACTTTTACTATGCCTATATGGCAAAACGCCTTGCTGTACGCGAGCAACGCACCGATGTTACCGCGTTGTCCTACGGAATTAGCACCCCTGTTATGTTTGTGTTTTTATTCGGGGTTTTACTACCGGCTAAAACCATTACCGGTGACGCAGATTTGGCATGGAAAATTGCCGCTGGAGCCTGTTTTCTTAGTGGTCTTATCGAGGTAATCGTCTCATTTACAGGCCGCTGGATGCAGCGCAACCTACCACGGGCAGCCATGCTTGGGGCTGTTGCTGGGGTTGCCATCACCTTTATTGGTGGTGAAATGCTCTTTAAAACCTTTGAAATGCCGATTCTAGGCTTAGTGGTTCTAGGTATTATTATCGTCGGTATTATTGGCCGCGTCGTCATGCCTTTGCGTCTATCGCCTACTTTTTTTGCGATCCTGATTGGTACTATTTTGGCCTACACCTTACGTCAATCGGACCCTCAAAACATTCAAAATGGCTTAAGTCACCTCGGCTTTTATCCCCCACTTTTTACTACTGCCGCCTTTGATGGTATGGGACTCCTCTTCACCAGCATGGTGGGCGTGTTGACCGTAGTCTTGCCCATTACTCTCTACAACGCTATCGAAACCATGAATAACGTAGAGGCCATGAAAGTGCTGGGCGATGAATATGATGTGCGAGAGTGTCAGGCCGTCGATGGTATTGGCACGATGCTAGGCGCGCTATTCGGAGGCTTATTCCCCACCACGGTGTACATTGCCTCTGCCAGCTCTAAATGGATGGGAGCAGGACGTGGCTACAGTATTGCAAATGGGGTGGTCTACATCCTAGCCACCACATGCGGTTTAATTGCTGCTATGGCCGCTATCATCCCGGTTGCAGTGGTATCACCTATTCTGGTGTTCGTAGGGATCTCTATGGTTGCTACGGCCTACCAAGCAAACGCCAAACGATACTACCCTGCCGTTGCCATCGCCATGCTGCCCTACTTTGGTAACTACCTAATGACGCGCTTTGGTAATAAAGCCGGAGAGGTCGTAGAAGGCATTTCAAGTGGCATCATTCCATTGGGACAGGGGGCTATGTTTACCGCAATGATGTTTGGTGCAATGACGGTGTGTATCATTGACCATAACTTCCGTCGTGCGGCGGTGTTTAGCTTCATCACCGCCTTTTTAGCCTTTATTGGGCTTATACATGCCCCAAGTTTAGGGTGGAATGCGGCCCCTGACTTCAGCTTAGGTTATGTCATCTTAGGTGTTTTCTTTTTGTACTTCACTTTCGTAAAACCAACGATTTTGCCTGCCCCTCCGGCGCTATTCAGTTTACGTAGTGACGAAGACCCGCACCCCCAAAGCAGACCCCGTCGTGATTAGTTCACTACTTACGATTTAGTCCTGATAAAAAACGCCTACGTTATTTTACAAACGTAGGCGTTTTTTACTTTTGTAGCAAATACAAACTAATCCTCATCATCCAAATGCATGCGATGCACTATTCTATGCACAATAGGGGCTAAAACCATTCCTACTATTGCCGCAAATAAAAACCCAACAAACATGCCAAAGATGGAAAAAAATAATTTACCAGCTATGCTAGTCGGTAAAACCGTCGTTCCTATACCACCCATAATGAGGGCTGTATTTAAAAAGGCATCATGAAAATCCACATCCTCAAAATGAATATGACCTAAAGCCCCTATCGTCAGCATGATTAAAATAAGTAATAGCGCCGCTAATATATGCCATGCTAGGCGCCAAACAAATGCCGTTTGACTAATGATTTTTTGTTTTTTGTTTTCGTACATAACGTTATAGTTATCAACTCGTTGTTAACGGAAGAGCTTATGCTGAGCCCTGCTTTTTTAATCGTTGTTATTCTACTCATTACTATAGGTCTATTTCTATATGGACGCTGGCGGCACGACATAGTGGCCGTTAGTGCCTTATTAATGTGTAGTTTTTTTGGATTAATTAGCCCAAAAGATACCTTTATGGGATTCAGTCATCCTGCAGTGGTAACAGTGGCTTGTATTTTAATCTTAAGTTATGCACTACAGCAGACGGGGGTTGTTGATGCCCTAGCCCACCGGGTTTTACCCAAAAAAGGCTCCAGCCTATTAGCGCTATTAGCACTAACTGCATTAGGCGCATTTTTATCTGGCTTTATGAATAATGTAGGTGCCTTAGCGCTATTGATGCCAGTGTCACTGCAAATGGCTGCTCGACACCAACTGGCACCTGGACAGGTGTTGATGCCCCTCGCTTTTGGTACGGTTTTAGGCGGCTTAACCACTCTGATTGGTACGCCTTCTAACCTAATCGTCTCTAGTTTTAGAGCCCAAGCCTTGGGCGAAAACTACGGCATGTTTGATTTTAGTCCGGTCGGCATCTCCGTCGCCCTCATCGGTGTATTGTTTATCTCTTTAGTGGGTTGGCGTCTTATCCCCGTACGCGAACGAGCCGGCAAGGACTCCTTTGACACCGGAGCCTATCTTACTGAAGCCCGTGTCCCCACTGACAGCAAAGCAATAGGCATGCGACTGAGCGAGGTACAAGCCTCTTTAGATGCCAACGATGGGCAAATTTTAGGGCTTATTCGTAAAGAGATTCGTCTACATGCCCCCAATCCCGCCCTAAGTCTAGTTGCTGGTGATGTACTGCTCATCGAGGCAGACCCAGCAACCCTGGCTAAAAATCTGGATACGCTTGGTTTGGTTTTTAACGAAGACAAAGCGCCCCCAGAAGAAACAGAAGAGGACACTCCTAAACCCAGTGCATCCCCAGAAGCGCGATCTACAGACAGTAATGGCAAAGATAAGAAAGATAAAAACAAAGGTTCTTATTCCAATGAGCTTTCCGAGCTCGTCATCCTACCTAGCTCCAGCTTGATGGGCCGTAGTGCGGCTGATTTGCGCCTACGTAGTCTCTATAGAATTAATCTGCTTGCCATCTCTAGACAAGGAACGCGCTCTCGCACCCGCCTACGCAAAACCCCTCTTCGTGCTGGTGATGTGTTGTTGCTGCAAGGTGCGTCTGAAAACGTAACTGACTTTGCCTCTGCCGGAGGCTGCGCTCCCTTGGCCTCACGTCCATTACGAGTACCAGATCGACGTAACATGCTCTTAGCAGGGGGAATTATGATGCTCTCTGTGTGTCTAGCGGCCTTTGGTATCTTATCGGCAGCGCTGAGTTTTATGCTGGGAGTGCTATTGCTGCTGCTCTTAAATGTCATCGCACCCCGAAATGTTTACAAAGCCGTTGACTGGTCGGTCGTGGTGTTATTAGCGGCTCTAATCCCCGTAGCCCAAGCAATGGAAAGCACTGGTGCAGCAGGCAATATCGCAAAATTCTTATTAGATTATGTGGCTCAAGGCCACACCATAGCCGCATTAGTCTTGATGATGGTGGCAACAATGCTGATCTCGGATCTTATGAATAATGCTGCAACAGCGGCTGTAATGAGTCCGGTTGCCATTGGTACAGCTCAGCAACTAGGCGTCAACCCAGACACCTTTTTAATGGCAGTAGCTATTGGTGCCTCGTGTGCTTTCCTCACCCCTATAGGGCATCAAAACAATACCTTAATCCTAGGGCCTGGTGGATTTAGATTTGGGGATTATTGGCGTATGGGCTTACCGCTTGATCTGCTTATCGTCAGCGTTACTATCCCCCTCCTACTGTTTTTCTGGCCATTATAAATAATCCAAGGGAAGGGTAGCCGCCTGATAATACTCAGATCGCTGCGTATTAGCCAGTGACACAATTAACCGCAAAGAGTGTGTCTGCCAATTGAAAGAGGATAGAGGCCCAACGTGGTTCAAAACATCCTTATTGGCCTGCCGTAACAACGAGATATGGGGCTGGTAGTTACGGTTATCGGGGAATAGGCCCAGCCCTTGTAATAAAGCCCATACGTCCTGATGAGCCTGCTGCAGCTGCTCGTAGGCAGTAGAGCTGGGGTCTATCCCTAACCACAATACGCTCGCTTTTTCAAAAAAACCAAATCGATCTACGGGTACGGTGGCTGGCACAGCCACCGTTTTTTTAGTTAATCCCCGGTATAAATGTACCCACTGCTCCGGCATTACCGCACCAATAAAGGCCAAGGTAATATGCCAATGCTGTGGCAATAAAGCGCGTGCCTCAGGCATATTGATCGTTTGAGCGGCCACTGACTGTATCGTCTGTACCGTCTCATCGGTAGGCCACAACCCAATAAAAACCCGAGCATCGGCAGGCGGCACTCGGGTCGGGTCCCAATGAGGCAATGGAGTAGTCTTAATCATGATAAGGCGGAATCGTTGGCTTTGACTCAGATGTGGTGCTAGGTGTAGCAGGTATATCTGTCGCTGAGGTCATAGGTGAAGCCGCTGGCGTCGTAGTCGCTGTACCTGCCAGTAACTCCGCAAAAGCCGCAACCGCCTGATCTCTACGCAAACTGGATAGGTATTTGGGATGCATAGAGGACCACTCAGGAAAAGCACGCGCCTGCTGCAAAATATCCGGTAAACTGCCTGATCGCCAGTTAATAGCGGCCCCTACTGGCGCATCATCATGATTCAAGGCCACTTGAGAACGAGGAATAGCGATAGGAGTCTGTGCCGCATGACCACGCTTTGCTAAAGCTTCAATTAAAGCCGTTTGCCGTAACGCTAAGACCCGGATCACACTGTCGTCCACAGTTAGCTCGGACTCACCGCGCCATTTACCTAATAATCGCTGCCCCCATTTATCTACGCCCTGCCAAAGCCCACCCGCAGCGGCTCCCACCAAGGTCCCCGTGCCTAAACTTAACCCAGCCGTTAACAAATCAAAGGTAGCTCCAGCCATCGCCCCAGCTGCCACCCCTTTACCCACCTGAATCCCCAGCTCTTTCATCACCTCAGGATGAAACAAGTCTGTTTCCCAACGGCAGCCCTCTAAGGCAATATGATCTGGTAAATAATCACGGGTGCTAAAATTAAAGCGTCGTAACAACGATTTCACACAAGACTCCTCACGCAAGCGAATCGTTTCGTGTAAATGCTTCACATTCCGTTCTAAAAATTCTTTTTGAGATGGACTAATCAAGCGCCAAGCCGTCACATCAATTAATAACTCGGCTAATAAACGCCACGCGTCTTGAAGACGTTGTTGACGCTGCTTTTCTACATCTAAACTCAGTACACGCAATTGTTCACTATGTTGAGCGGATACCAATAAGGCTAATTTTTCGTATAGTTGAGCCTCACCATTTAATGCGGGTGCTACCGTATCAAATTCAGCACTGGCATGAAGACCCAAATTTGCCAAGGCGGTGCGCCACTCGTTAATGCGCTGATCAGGACTACGTACAAAATTTAATACGGGCAACAATGGCTTACCGCATTGTGCTAAGACGCGCAATTCGTCTTTATGCTTAGCCAATACTGGATCTCGTACATCAACCACATACAAAGCCGCATCACTTTGTAGCAACTGACGTAATACTCTGGCCTCTTGTTCAAAACGCTCGTTGGCCTCTGGGGCTTGTAAAAACAAGGCAATGCGTTGAGGCTCGTCAATGCGCTCCTCTCCTGTGTCCAACCGGCCTAAATAATCCAATAAGGCCATGCTGTCCTCCATGCCTGGAGTATCAAACAGCTCAATCAATGCATTTTCGGCTAATTTTAAGCGCACACCCTCTACATGGCGTGTCGTGCCGGGGCTATTACGTACCTCACCAAAATTAGCATCTCGCGTTAAGGTGCGTAAAAGAGAGGTTTTACCTGTATTGGTATGCCCAACCACAGCTAAACGCCAGGGAGGTATCGTGTTTTCCATGAAAGTCCTAATCTAATTCCGCCAACAATTGCTCAAAATCGGTATAGACCGAAAGAAACCCCGCCTTTTTAAGTCGCAGCAACCAAGCCGCTAATCGATCAGAGGTGGGTTCTGCTTGTTTAGTCGGTGCATTCATTAAATAAATAGAACAGTATTCTCCGTAGGTAGCCAGCTCTGCCAACCAAGCTACTACCCCTCTATCTGGCGTTTGCTCGGCATCTACGCATAACACCACATGAGAAAATGACGCGCGACTTAATAAGGCCAATAATTCAGCACGCTGCTCACGACTATCAACCATTCCGGCATCTTGCCAGTTCGACGGCATCCGTGTCACTGGCCAAGGGTGATCTTCTGGCAGCTCTATGCCCACAAAAACCGTGCTACTTGCTTTTGTTGGGCGTAGGGCTTGCACCACTGCCTCTGGAACCTGATCTGCCCCTGCATCGGCGTCAACCCCCACATACTCAGCCGCAGGCATCAGTCGTTGCCGTAGCTCGATGAACCCCAGCTGATCGGTATCAACCTGCAACCGCCTTTTGTGACGCTGTAATAAAAAAAGACTAAGTCCCCATGCTAAAAAACGGGGTATCACACCATAGATAATCAAGCAGCCAACGAGCCAACTAGACCACTGCACCTGTGCGGTTGATGATAAAAGCTGTAATCCATCACTTTGTCGAATCACCTCTACACTAGGTGTTGCAAAACCAATCAGCCCAGGTAAAAAGCCTAACCCTTGTACTAACTGCACAAAACTATCAGGCCCTAAAAGGGTAGTTTCCCAATTAAAGTAATATCGTTTTGCCGCTAATAATGCCAATACCGTTGCGCAAGCTGTTAACAACGCCAACAACCACAGCCAATGATTGACCGCACTTAGGCTCCAGCGCAATAGTCGCTGTTTACTTGCAAAGCCAAATAACGCATTAAACAAGAGCCCATGATCTGGCCCTTTGACTATACGTTGACTCAACCACAACCAAGCATGGCTTAGCCCTATGCCTGAATGAACGGATTGATTGCCCCCAGTCAGCAATGAGAAACACCACAGCAGAAAACTCAACGAGTTCACACCTAATAAAGCAACCAATGCCAACAGCACATTCACTGAGCCATCCTGTGTTGCCAAAGCACCAATTGCAACCCCTGCACCCATCAATATAAATAATACACTCAGGGCAATGAGGCTGTATCTTAGGCTACGTATTATCCGCTGCTGCAGCTCTGCCCAACCAGAACGTTGGGCTAATAACATCGAACGCAACAAGAGACGATCCTCAAAACCGCCTCCTATTGCAATCACTCGACGCACCTCTACCGAGTCCTCAATGGGCCCCCATTGGCTTTCCTTAAGACGCACCGCCTCTAGCAACCAATAGGACTGCCAATCGTTATGTTCTTTCATTATTAAAGCAAAACAGGATCATTGGGTAATACATCCGCTTCGGTGTCCCCTTGGGGCGCATGCGCTTTTAAAATCAGCTCTATATCATCTACGGCAGATAACAGACCTTCTATATAGTCTGCCTTAGCCAAACGAGCTTCTAAACGCGCACAGACCTGTTGCCATTGCGCCTGTGGCACCTGTATGCCTCGATCAGCAATAATTTCAATCGCCTTTTTATCTAAAGCCAAATACAGCAGCACACCACTATTTAAGGGCGTATCCCAAACCCGTAAGCGCCCATAAACCTCTAGCGCTCGTAGATGGGGATCTTTTTCATGGCTAGGCATCGTCGCCTCTATAGCCAACACCAACTCTCCGGTATGAGAGGATTCACTTTGCTTAATGCGCTCAGCGACGTGTGCCAACACCTCTTCATCAAAATGACGTCGACGTAACCATTGCCCCTCAAGAGCAGCAATACCAGTAATCGTTTTAATTGTGTGTTTCATGTGAAGTCCTTATTACCAGCTACCTGAGGCGCCACCGCCGCCACTGCTTCCGCCGCCACCGCCACCAAAACCACCCCCTCCACCAAAGCCACCGCCGCCAAAACCGCCACCACCTAGGCCACCACCCAATCCACCAATTGCTGAGCCTCTACGTGAAACCCGTGCTGAATTCCCCTTGCTGCTGGCTCTAAATAACTTACCGATTAGCGATAACACTAAAGCGACAAGTCCACCCGCAATCGCTAAAGGCAGGCTACTAAACATGAAAAAAGAAAAAAGACCTATTATCAATGCTGCCGCAACAGGGGGTAAGACAAAGGCAAAAAATGCCATTGGCAACAGCATTCCTAAAGGCTCGTCTTCGTCGGACTCCACCGTATTACGATGAACCGGTGGTGGCAACTCCTCGCCCTCGACCAGACCCATGATCTTATCCACCCCATTATTAATACCGCCCACATAATCACCTTGGGCAAAATAAGGGGTTATAAACTCTCGAATAATTCGACCCGCCTGTAAATCCGTCACCGCCCCTTCTAGGCCGTACCCCACCTCAATTCGTAATCGACGATCATCTTTAGCCACCACCAGCAAAATGCCATCGTCTACTTTTTTGCGCCCTACTTTCCATTGGTCATACACCCGTCGTGTGTACTGCTCTACCTGTTCATTACCCGTGGTAGGCACAACCAACACAAATATCTGAGCCCCTTTGTGTTTTTCAAATGCTTCTAAACGATCGGACAACGCCTTTTTTTGGGCGGAGTTAAAAGTCGCTGTTGTATCAACAACCCAATTATCCAACTTAGGAATGGCTTGGTCTTTAGCCCAAACAGGCCAGGCAAAGCCCAAAAACAACATGACCAGTAGACCAGTCAACCATCGCCCTACAGACAAGGACTTGATGTGAGTAAAAACCATAGCCACTCCTCTTTTTCTTATGCTTGATTAATTTGTTGCACCAGCAGGCAAATCAAAACGTACCTCTGGATCACGAGTGATTTCAGACTGACGATCCACCCCGTAGTTTTCTTTTACTTTATAGCCAAAAACCTTAGCCGTAATCACAGTAGGAAACTGACGAATGTAGAGGTTGTATTCCTGAACAGCCTGTACAAAACGGCCTCGCTCTGTAGCAATACGGTTTTCTGTACCCTCTAGCTGGGTCATCAAATCACGAACCAAACCATCGCTTTTTAATTGCGGATAGTTTTCTGACACCGCCATCAAACGCGACAAAGCCGATGACAACTGACCTTGAGCTTGAGAGAACTTCGCCATTAACTCTGGATTATCCAAGTCCTCGACTTTTAAATTAATTTGGCCAACCTTGGCTCGGGCCTCTGTCACATCAGTTAAGACACGGCGCTCATTAACCATATAGGCATTCACGGAACTCACCAGTTTAGGGACTAAATCTGCACGACGTTCATACTGGTTTAACGCCTGTGACCAAGCAGCCTTCACCTGCTCATCCAAACGTTGAATCTCGTTATAACCGCAGCCACTTAACAGCAAGGCGGTCAGTGACACCAACAACCAACGAAAATAATTCTTCATGATGGGATTCCATATAAAAATGTGCCTAAAGCATCTCACACTATAATTTAACATTGGCGGGAAATAGCCTCTATTAAATACATAAGCCAAAAAAGTACGTCAATCTATGTTTTTTTGCTCGTTTACCGTCACTTTACCGCTATAATAGGATTATTCACGTAGCACACCAATCGTTGCGTTCTTCTTTGCAGGCTCAGCCCTGCGATGGCATATTCGCCCTCAACCCTACTCTGTCAGCCTAGATTGGTATTACTGCTAAGTAATAGGCTAGCCGCTGGAAATACCTTGAATACAAATATAACTTTTGCCTCTTTAGCATTGGCAGAACCCTTATTGCGCGCCATTAACGATAGTGGTTACACCTCTCCTACTCCCATCCAAGCCCAAGCCATTCCCCATGTGCTCAAAGGGGGTGACGTCTTAGCTGCTGCGCAAACCGGAACGGGTAAAACGGCTGGGTTTACCTTACCTATCCTGCACCAATTGCTCACCAACCCACTGGCTAAACAGGCTGCGGGTCGCCCTCGCATCCTTATTTTAACGCCCACCCGAGAGCTAGCAGCCCAGGTCGAAGAGTCTGTTCGTATGTATAGCCAACATACTAAGCTACGCTCCTTGGTGCTATTTGGTGGTGTAAATATCAACCCACAAATCAACGCACTACGTAAGCCGATTGATATTGTGGTTGCTACACCGGGGCGACTATTAGATCACGTAGGTCAAAAAACCATTGATCTGGGTGGTGTAGAAACCATTGTGCTAGACGAAGCCGATCGCATGTTAGACATGGGCTTTATTCGTGATATCCGTCGCATCCTGAAACTAATTCCAGAAAAACGTCAAAGCTTACTTTTCTCAGCCACGTTCTCTGATGAAATTCGTGAGCTAGCAAAAAGCTCACTGCACAATCCGATCGAAATCTCGGTTGCGGCACGTAATACGGCCTCTGAACTCATTACTCAACACGTTGTGTTCACCGAACAGCGTCATAAACGTGATTTAGTGAGTCACATTATTCGTGAAAGCGGCTGGCATCAAGTGTTAGTTTTTTGCCGTACAAAACACGGTGCGAACCGTTTAGCGGATAAACTAACTAAAGACGGCTTAAATGCTGCGGCCCTACATGGCAATAAAAGCCAAGCCGCACGTACCCGCGCCTTGACCGGCTTTAAAACGGGTAAGGTCGTCGTTTTGGTTGCCACTGATATTGCAGCCCGAGGCTTGGACATTGACCAGTTACCTTACGTGATTAACTTTGAGCTACCCCAAGTTGCTGAAGACTACGTACACCGTATTGGCCGTACAGGTCGTGCCGGTAGCGAAGGCCGTGCTATTTCTTTAGTAGATCAAACCGAAGGCCGTCTGTTAAAAGCCATCGAGCGCCTTATCAAACGCACCATTGATCCTATAGAGATCGACGGCTTTGAGCCGCCTGCCTTTGATCCAAATGCAGAAAAAGAAAATGACCGCCCTGATTTTGCTCGCCGTGACAGCAAACCACGTAATGGCAATAAGGCCAACACAAGCCGTCGCCGTAACCCTAAAGCCGCAAAAAATGCTCAGGGTCGCCCTACTAACCGTCCAGCTCGCAGTTCTGGTGCGGCACCTCGAAATTCGACCACTGCACCGCGTAACCGCCAAGACTAATTTCTAACCGCCTACAAGGAGAGTTTAATGACTGCTCATTTAGATCCTAAAAAGACCGCCCTTTTGTCTTTACATATGGTGAATGATATCGCCTCACCAGATGGTAAATTTGGCCCAATGTTTAGCGAACAAGTGGTTGCCCGCCATGTGATTGAAAAAAGCAAAGCGTTATTAGCCTATGGGCGTAACCAAGGCTTTACAATCGTCCACGTTGCGGTTCGCTTTCAGCCTGAACATACCGACTTAGTTACCAACTCTCCTTTGCTCACTATCGTCAAAGACCTAGATGCCTTAGTCGAAGGAACATGGGGTGCCGATTTTGTTGAAGACTTATACCCCATTGATGGCGAATCCATTGTGACTCATCAACGGGTAGGTGCCTTTCAAGACAGCTCCTTAAATCAGGTCTTACAACAAGCAGGCATAGAACACATCGTCTTATTTGGTGTGGTCACCAACAACATCGTTGAACATACTGCGCGCAATGGTGTGGATTATGGCTATTACGTCACAGTCGTCGAAGACTGCTGCTCTGCTCCTACCCTTGATATTCATAATGCTTCCATTGAAAACATGCGTTTGGTCGCAGATATCAAATCCTTAGCAGAGATTCAGGCTTAACCCCCCATATCATTATGGCTGCCTAGCACCGATGTTGATTGTTTAAGCCATCAACATCGGCGAAAATAGAAAAATTGACTCATTTATAGCGGCAAAGGCCGCTTCTTTCTGTATACACATCCATGTCCAACATTGCTAAAGAAGTGGCCAAACGTCGTACGTTCGCCATTATTTCTCACCCTGATGCGGGTAAAACCACCCTTACCGAAAAATTACTTTTATTTGCAGGTGCGATTCAAATCGCAGGTAGCGTTAAATCTCGCAAATCAGATCGCCATGCCTCGTCAGACTGGATGGATATAGAAAAACAACGTGGTATTTCTGTTGCCTCCTCTGTGATGCAAATGGAATACCGCGACTGTGTCATCAACCTATTAGACACGCCCGGTCACCAAGACTTCTCTGAAGACACCTACCGAGTCCTCACCGCCGTAGACGCCGCCTTGATGGTAATTGATGCCGCTAACGGGGTAGAACCACAAACCATTCGTCTACTTCAGGTCTGTAGAGCCCGCAACACCCCTATCATCACATTTATCAACAAATTAGACCGTGAAGTCCAAGAGCCCTTGGACTTACTTTCTGAGATCGAAGACCACTTAGGAATGGATGCTATTCCGTTCTCATGGCCAGTCGGTATGGCACGCCGTTTTGGTGGGGTATTTAATATCCCTAAAGACCAAATGCATGTGTTTGATAGTAAAGCCAAAGACCATCGCGCCGAAAACGAAGAACTAATCCCAGGATTACATAATCCCGAAACAGAGGCACGATTTGGTGCGGAGTTTGCCAAAGCCCAAGAGGAAATCGAGCTAATTCAAGCTGCCAGTACTGACTTTGATCTCAACGAGTTCCTCGCCGGTAAACAAACCCCCGTGTTTTTTGGCTCAGCCTTAAACAACTTTGGTGTACAAGAGGTTCTGGATGCCTTGGTTGACATGGCCCCACCCCCTGGTCCTCGCGAGGCCATTCAACGTCAAGTTCAGCCCACTGAGCCCAAGTTCACAGGAATGGTATTTAAAGTCCAAGCCAATATGGACCCAGCTCACCGAGATCGAGTGGCTTTTGTGCGTGTCAGCTCTGGTCACTTTACGCGTGGCATGCGCCTAAAAGTAGCCCGTACCAATAAAGAAATTCGCCCTAATAACGTTGTTTCTTTTCTATCTCAACGACGTGACTTGGTTGATGAGGCATTTGCTGGCGATATTATTGGGATTCCAAACCACGGGGTTTTGCAGCTGGGGGATGTGCTCACAGAGGGAGAAACGCTACAGTTCACTGGCCTACCGTTTTTTGCTCCTGAACTGTTTCAAACTGTTGAGGTTAAAGACCCATTACGTACCAAACAGTTACGTACTGGTTTAACGCAACTAGGCGAAGAAGGCGCGATTCAAGTCTTTAAACCTCATCTAACCGGCGGCAGCTTACTGTTGGGTGCCGTGGGGCAACTGCAGTTTGAAGTCGTTGCTGATCGCCTAAAAAATGAATACGGTGTTGAGGCTCGTATGGCGTCCTCTCGCTACAATCTGGCGCGCTGGGTCACCTCTGACAAACCCGCTGCCCTGAAAAAATTCATTGATACCAATGCGGTGAATATTGCAT
The DNA here is from genome assembly GCF_947630565.1 of uncultured Paenalcaligenes sp. NCBI lineage: Bacteria > Pseudomonadati > Pseudomonadota > Betaproteobacteria > Burkholderiales > Alcaligenaceae > Paenalcaligenes > uncultured Paenalcaligenes sp. The sequence goes on along the minus strand of NZ_CANRIC010000003.1, from coordinate 58,460 downwards.
ATGATGTAGTAGATGCTGTGGCTTTTTTAGCTAGCTCTCCGGCTCAGCTACGTGTAGCCCAAGAACTGCATCCAGATATACAGTTTCATGATATGCGAGAACATAGCGGACAGCTTTTTAACTAAGCCCCCTACACTAAGCATGTGATAGTTGTTGGATTCTGTCACATGCTTCCCCCACCTATTAGGTACAATAGGTGTACAGTTTAGACTTACCCATTTTTAATTCTGCTCAAAACCCACTTATGTCTTGGCGTATTCTTCTTGCCACTTTGCTACTTGGTATTGCTGCCTCTGTGTGGGGCGGTCTACAGCTGGGTAACTGGCTTATCGAAAACGGCCCCCTGAAATCAGATGTATTTGATGCCTATCAGGATCTATACTCTGTCCCTACCTTAGATGCGGACGGCAAACCTTATGTGCCTGCTCCCCCCCAACCATTGGTAGATGGTCGCTTAGCTGTACCCGAGACTCCCGAACCGGAACAATGGGAAATTGACACCGCAACCGACTTACTCACAGAGCGTCCTCCCATTGCCCTTGCCACAGCCGCAGGGGGTTTCGGGGGTGGTAGCGTTGCCCGTAACCATGTCAGCCCAAGCGGGCTCCAAGGTTTAGCTCAGGTCGGAAACCTGCAGCAGAATCAATTAATCACCAGTACACCCAACGAAAATGTCATACAGCCTATAGATATCGGTACTCCACCACCTCCCCCCTCCCAAGAGGTGCAGGTCTCTAACCCACCCATAGCATCTAATCCAAACTGGCAAATTGATTTTCAGCGTGAATTTAAAGCCTGTGAGGCATTGGGCTTCACTAAATCACCCAGCTGTAAATGGGATGCCCGCAACAAATACTGTGGCCCCAATAATGCCTGGGGTCGGGTTCCCAACTGCCCAGCTAAAAGCTTCTAAAGTGCTTTAATCCAAAAATAACGCATAAAAAAACCGTCTACTGTAGTGGTAGACGGTTTTTTTGTACAAATAAATAACGTTATTCTGCAGGCGTGCTGCTCTGGCTTTGCAGGTAATTAGGTAGTCCCATTTTTTCTACTAATTCCTGTTGTGTTTCCAACCAGTCAATATGTTCTTCGGTATCTTTTAAAATAACCATCAATAGGTCACGAGATACAAAATCACCCACGGCTTCGCAATGCTTCACACCATCAACTACCGTTTTATGAGCAGCGGTTTCTAAGGCCAAATCACAGGATAAGATTTCAGGCACATCTTCGCCAATGTTGATTTTGTGTAAGTCTTGTAGATTAGGCAAGCCATCTAGCATCAAGATACGATCAATCAATAAATCAGCGTGTTTCATTTCGCCAATGGATTCTTCGTATTCAACCTTACCAAGCTTGTCGAATCCCCAGTGATTTAACATGCGAGCATGCAAAAAATACTGGTTAATTGCAGTTAGCTCGTTTTTGAGCTGCTGGTTTAAAAAAGAAATAACTTGTTTATCGCCTTTCATCGCGGCCTCCGGTAAGTCTTAATCTGCCCATTATAGTGCAGCCCTTATAAGTATAGATCAAGGACTGCTCAGGCAGTAAAACTAATATGCAGCAGCTACAGCAGGCGTTTCTAGCTGCATATCATTAGCAGCTTGGCGTCTAGATCGAGAAATCTCGGTAGCATGCAAACTACACTCAAAAGCCGGTGTAGGCAATAATTCCATTGCACTTTCCATGCATCGTCCACAGCCTGTCGCTACACCTAGCTCAAACTGTAGGTCGCCTAGAGTCGTAGCACCATTCGCCACGGCCTCTTTAATTTGACGATCAGTAATTGCGTTACAGATACAAATATACATGAGAATCATTATCATTTAACATTCGAAAGCTAACCATATCATTGAAAAGGGAATTAGACAAGGGGCCATCAGCATCTCTGGGGTTTTACCTAGGATTCACTGCTGTCTTTTCATCTCTTAACACCAAAACAACGGCTTTCACACCGCATTTAGCCTACAATGCAGCGATATACATTCACCTCTTGTTGTACAGGTTAGACACCATGCGTTCCGACATACACCATACCGAAACTCCACTGGCAAACCCCACCATAAAAGACATCTATGCGGTGCATAAAACCATTTTACGACTGACTGCTATTTATAAAAGCGTAGCAACGGTAGTGGTTATTATTGGTGCTCTGGTATGGATTACGGTCATCAATCGTATTTTGCATTTTGGTCGCACTTTGGATTATTCAGGCTTAGAAGCCTTGGGCATTGATGCCGCGTTAATCAAACGATACAACCCATTTTTTTGGTGGACTGTAGTGGTTATCTGTACCTTACTCGTCAGTTACTTACTCTTCCAATTTGTACAAAACACCAGAAAAAAAGCCAGTCAAAAAATAGTCAGTCAAACCGACCTAGGAAGTCTGCTAAATACCATTTCCCCCTCTACATCCCAAGTCATTGCATGGGCTTGGAAAAACCGCAGACACCCTATTACCGTCGGTGTTTTGCAACAAGCTACTACCCAACTCAGAGCAAACCGTTACTCGTTGATTTGTTTAGCAAAAGCACAAGAGTCACAGTTACAAAACCATTTGCAGTCCACACCAAAAGACCGCGAACCCTTGCATCATCTGTAGTTTTATGGTTTATTACAGGTATGGATTATTTACGCACACTCTCTTTACGAAGCATTTACGCCAATGGCTTTAGCCCTTGCGCCCCTGCTCGTGCGTACTCAAACTCTATCTCCCTACTGCCCCTCCTACTAGCGCCCGGTTGCCGGGCCTAGAGTCTAGTGGCAGTCCGGCAGCCATATACACAGCCACATATTTGAGCGCCGTCACCGGCATATTCAAGTATTTTTAGTGGTACAGGTGGCGGCGAAAAGTTTTATCTTTTCTGTCCCACAGGTGTATCTAATGCTTTCCAATCCCGCTTCAAAATACGTCCCCTTTAGTCCTTTTACTCAGGACTTCTCCGATCGCACTTGGCCCTCTAAACGCATCACTCACCCACCTATCTGGATGAGCACCGATTTGCGTGATGGCAACCAGTCCTTGATCGAGCCCATGAATGTGGCTAGCAAATTACGTTTCTTTGATCAGTTAATCAAAATTGGCTTTAAAGAAATCGAAGTTGGCTTTCCTTCTGCCTCCCAAACCGACTTTGATTTCGTTCGTAAACTCATCGATGAAAAACGTATTCCTGATGACGTCACGATTATTGGCTTAACCCAATCTCGCCAAGACTTGATCGAACGCACCGCAGAAGCCATGGCTGGGGCTAAAACCTCCATGATTCACCTTTATAACGCGTGCGCACCGTCTTTCCGTCGTATTGTTTTTAATATGGAAAAAGATCAGGTCCGTGAAATCGCGATTAACGGGACACGTATGGTTAAAGAGGCCATCAAAAAGTACCCTCAAACCAAATGGCGTTACGAATACTCCCCCGAGGTTTTTAGCACCACTGAGCCTGAATTTGCCCTAGAAGTCAGCAATGCTGTCATCGCTGAATGGCAGCCCACCCCACAAGATCCTTTGGTTTTAAACTTGCCTGCTACCATCGAGGCCACCACACCTAATTTGTACGCAGACCAAATCGAATGGATGCACCGCAACCTCGATAATCGCGAAAGTGTCGTTATCAGCTTGCACCCACACAATGACCGTGGCACAGGTGTTGCAGCGGCTGAACTAGGCTTAATGGCCGGGGCGGATCGCGTTGAAGGCTGTTTATTTGGGAATGGCGAGCGCACAGGTAACGTCTGCTTAGTCACCTTGGCATTGAACCTTTACACTCAGGGAATACACCCAGGTTTGGATTTCTCTGATATTGACGAAGTGCGTCGTACCGTAGAGGAGTGTAACCAGCTTCCAGTGCATCCCCGTCACCCATATGCTGGCGACTTGGTGTTTACTGCGTTCTCTGGCTCACATCAAGATGCCATTAAAAAAGGCTTTGCTGTTCAAAAATCAGATGATATCTGGGCTGTGCCTTACTTACCTATTGATCCGGCTGACTTAGGCCGTAACTATGACGCAGTCATCCGAGTCAATAGTCAATCCGGTAAAGGTGGGGTCTCTTATCTCTTAGAGCAAGAGCATGGTTTAGTCCTACCACGTCGCTTACAAATCGAGTTCAGCCGCGCTATTCAACGCGTTACTGACACCTCTAGTAAAGAGGTTAATCCAGAGCAAGTATTTGGTATTTTTGAAACAGAGTACCTACGCACTGAAGGCCCATGGAAACTCATCACGCATAAAATTACCAGCCAGCCTAAAACCAGCGATAACTCTCAGCAATTCGATATTGAAATCGATATGCTAGAAAATGGTGAGCCTATTAAACTACACGGTACAGGTGAAGGGGCTTTGGCTGCATTCATTAATGCACTCGATATTCCAATCCGTGTAATGGACTACAGCGAGCATGCTATTGGCATTGGTACGAACACCCGTGCAGCGACCTATGTTGAGATGCGCATAGGCGAAAACCCAAGCGGTTTTGGCGTGGGTATACACCAAGACATTTTGACCTCCTCATTCAAAGCGATCTTGAGTGCCATTAACCGTCACGCCCTACAACATGATGGCAAAATCAACATCTAAAGCTAGCTACTAATGAAAAGACCGCTTAATTAAGCGGTCTTTTTTATTTCACCAACACACCATACAAAAAACTTTTTTCTATAGCAGTCAAAATGTCTTGTTTGGCTACTCGACCTCGTTGTTCAGCTTCGATTAACCCGGTAATCAACGCCCCCAACATTTCCGTTAGTGTTGCAGCACTGACCTCCATACAAAAAACGCCCTGCTTTTGGCCTTCTAAGAAAAAATGATCAATTTTCTCATTCCAACGGCTTGCCAAACATTGAACCGCCTCGGTACGTAGGTGCTTACAAGAAATAATCAACTGCATGGATTCCGCCTGCTCTAGCCCTTTTTGAACCAAATAAAGCAAGCTACCCTGAGCATCGTTCACATCAGGCACAAAACTATCTAGGATATTATTTGCTGTCTCTACCGCATACGTAATGGCTTTATGTACTAAGTTTTCTCTGGAGCCCCCTAAACGATAAAGCGTTGTCTTGCTGATGTCTGCCGCTTCAGCTAGCTCTAATAAACTTGCACTGGGATTATTGATAAGTGCTAATACCAGTCGGTCAAAACGCTGCTGTTTTTTGGATTTCATTCTTTATGATCCTAATTATTCATTCCAACACCAAATGAATCAATTTCATTTCAAAAAAATCTATTCTAATCCAAATAAGGCGATAAAAAAGCGACATTTATTTTTAAAATGTCGCTTTTTTAATTACTTAATCCGCTTATTTCTACCAAGCGCTATCCGCTGGCTCCCACATCACCTGCTCATCTTGCTTCAACGACTCTATACACATTTCATAAAGCGGATAGGCACGCTGTTTAAAACCAACTGCCTGACTCATGGGGTGACGCTTCACCTCACTGTCATCATCTTCATCCAGATCATCACTTAGCTCGGGGGCCTCTTCCATTGCCTCTTTTAGACCTGCTATAGCAGCTGGCAATTGTTGCGCAGTGAACACACCACGCTCTGGTAGCTCTCCATCAGCAAAAACCTTACCTGCAGCAATCAACACGGGCAAAGCATGTTCACCAAGCATCAAAATAGAGCCTGAAGCATTAGATGTAAATTTAATTAACATGATGGTTTTCCCTCTAGGATAGTTTGCTCACAACACAGATAAAAATCGATGTCTTTAGCGTCAAGATAACACACAACGCCTCTTAAATAAGGATTCCTTATGCGTCTGATTTTTACTCTGCTGTTTTGGGGCCTGTGTGCAATCTGCTCACAGGCGATAGCGCAAACCCTTAGCTGCACACCTCAGCCTATACAAAATGCCTGTAATAGTCAGGACATTGATCAATCTGGCTCTACCGAAACGCTACTGCCTCGTAGTGCGCTCAACCCTATTGATCTATTTAGTGGTAACAAATACTTGCGCGATGTGGATTGGTATCCACACCCCGCCGCCCCCGAACTAGAGGTAGTACGTCATTACAACTCAATGAGTCCTCACTACGGCATAACGGGCGGGTCGTGGCGTCTATCTTATGATGCCCAGCTTATTATCAGGGGTTCGCTAATCCAACTTCATCAAGCCAATGGCAATCTACGAGAGTTACAGCCTCGTCACGGGCATCTAGAGACACTCATCGATCGCTGGATCTGGCACTTTTCAAATGGAGATAAATGGCACTTTAATCGGGCTGGCTGGCTCATTCAAATCCATCGCCTACATCAACCGATTCTGCGGATTGAACGCTATACGCAAGGCCCTTTACTACACCGCCCCAAACAAATTAGTCAAAACAACCACAGCCTACATCTGCATTACTCATCGGAGGACGTGCAGCCGATCTTACTGAGTCATATCCAAACACCTAATGGAGTCATTCAGTATCACTACAACGTCACCACAGGCTCTGATTTGCCTCAGTTACAACACATTGAATACCCCGATCAGCGTCGTCTCTACTATCATTATGAGCCCAGCTATCAGTCGGGCAATCACTGGGCCATCACCGGAAAAAGCATACAACAGCATGCCTCTGCTCTCCAACATCGGGTTCGCAGTTGGGTCTATGACAGCCAAGGCCGTGCTATTTTTATCATGGCTGATTCAGAACAATGGGTTCGTCTACAGTACCCTTCGGCTGAACACCCTTTACAAACTCGACTTCAGAGCACGAACGGATTCACCTACATTACCTTTAGTGCAGATGCTGAACGCTCTATACAGTCTGTTCATGGGGCTTCATGTTGGGCCTGTCCACCTACCTTTACGCGTCAAGCCGATCGCATTTCTTTTGCACATTTCAGCCTACAACATGACGCACAACAACAAATCAAAAAAATTTCAGGACAATTCCCAGGGTGGCCTGACTTAGAGCTTAGTTACAACTCACATGGACAGCTGACCCAGTGGAAAAATGCTGCCCAACACCCCACCACGCTGTTTTATGACCCAGCGGGTCGAGCCAGTCAGATAACACATCCAAATGGCGACCAACAGCGTGTTTCGTATAACCCACAACAACAGGTCGTCAGCATTGAATACAGTAATCAAACAGAGCTCATAACAACGCGACTACACCGCCCTAGCCCTTTACACCTCCATGTTTCCCATCCGACTGAAGACGAGCAATTGGCCTTTAACGCTGTGGGTAAACTACTTGAACGTAAAGTGCAACGCCATCTACAGACCCCTACTGGTGAAATCCACTGGCACTATGCAGAGCAATTTAGCTATGACGAACAACACCGTGTGGTGCGTCATGACTTACCAGAGGGCGGAGCCCTACTTTATGTCTGGCAAGATCAACAACTCAAAACGATAGAATGGGAAAATAAAGCTGGCATTCGTCAGCTCGTCGTCGAACAACAGCCCCATGCCTATCATTATGGTAATGGCCTCACCCAACACTATGTGTTCAGCCCCAAAAAAATACAGCAGCAACTACAGTCCAATCACACTATTTGGTGGCAACAACACCTGCACAGACAGGCAGGCTTAATCACCACCCGCCTAAATCGCCACCCGTTACTGGATACAAAAACGCAGTCAGAACGCTATGTTTACAATGCTCAAAAACAACTTATTATGGAGCAATCCACAGGCAAAACACCCCGTTTTTACGCCTGGCATCAAACTGGCGAACTGGCAGCGCACAACCAACAAGCCCTACCTCAATTAACACGTGATCTGTCCGGCTTAGTTCAACAGCTATCAAAAAAACCACATAACTATATGCTGCGTTATAACGCAATGCGAAGACTAGATGTAGTGTATAACGACAAAAAAACTGTACAAAAAAACAGCCATAATGCCTATGGTTTTAGGGTTTATGCACAACATTATCCACAGGCTACGCAACAGTTTTTTCTCTATCATAATAAAAAAATTGTTGCAGAATACACCACCCCGTTATCCGCTAAACTCCCTATTCATGCGGCTCACCCTATTAGCAAGCGTTATATTTACCTACACAATCAACCCGTGGGCCTAATTGATTATCAATCTACACCACAGGGAGAGCTATTAGTTATGCACAGCGATCACTTAGGCGCTGTGCATATGATTTCAGACGCACAACAACAACTGCGCTGGGCTGCTCAGTATGATGCGTTTGGCATGGCAACCCTGCTAAAAGAAGACATGGAGTTTCACCTTCGTCGTGAGGGGCAATACTATGACATAGCTACCGGCTGGCATGACAATCTATTACGAATCTACCTACCAGAACAAGGGCAGTATTTAGAACCCGACCCACTGGGGCCAAACCCAACCACACAACTGTTCGGTTATGCAGAACAACAGCCTTTAAATCACACAGACCCGTGGGGACTCATTCTCTTTGCCTTTGATGGCACACGTTATGATGAAAGCAGCGGTGGGGTTGTATATCTATTGCATAAAGCTGCCAAGGACGACAGTTTCTACGTAGCAGGTCCTGGCAACCCTGACAGTATTGATTTAGATGCTGCGATTTCCTATACCACCGATCAAATCGTGCAGCAGCAATGGACTAATCTTATTTATTATTTGCACTATGCGCAGGCGAACACCCCTACTGCCATTATTCCTATCGATATCATTGCCTTTTCCCGAGGCGCCGCCATTGCCTTACATTTTGCTAATCAAATTATCGCCCATACGAACAAAGGTCTATTTAGCTATACCGATCGGTACGGGGATCAGGTTAAAGCCTGTATACAACCTCGTTTTATGGGCTTATTAGATAACGTGGCTCAAATGGGGATACTAGGTGCTAAAAATCATTTATATGATTTTAGTGTATCTCCCGCGTGGCAGTGGGTCGTCCATGGCGTAGCTATGCACGAATCTCGCTACCTTTTTCCTCTGTACTCTATTGGATCAGCTAATAACAGCTTAGAAACAGGTTTTATTGGCGCACATGGTGACTTAGGCGGGGGGTACCCCATTGAAAATGAACCCAATACTAAGCCGCTTAGTGATGTCGCACTCGAATGGATATTATGGAATGCTCGGGCGCAAGGCATGCAATTTAATCATATAGACCTAAAACAAGGGAACTACGCCTATATGCATGATGAAAGCTTAGGCATCATGGGCGATAGGCTCGTTGAGAACTATCCCTTTCCCTTTACCAGTGATCGTGACCTACGTAACAAACAAACCTTACACCCGATTTATGGGCAAAAAGCCCGTACACAGGTACGACCTGCAATTGACTATGCACTAACACCCGACGAGCAAAAACATAACCGATCAGGCAAAGTTGATTTAGAGGCTTACTATCGCTGGCTAGACCAAACCCTACACTGGCGGCCCGATTAACGTTATTATGTAAGCCTAATCGTCTAGGCTCGAGCTGGATGTATATACGTTAGGCTCGCCTTTTTTCTGCACACTTTCTCGATAAAATCATATGCTTGCTCAGCAACAACAACAGCTCAGCGCCTTAATTCAGGCCGCCGTCCAATCCCTCGTACCGGACGCTACCCCAACGATAGCCCTAGAGCGTCCTAATATCGCCGCTCATGGTGACGTTGCAACGAACGTAGCCATGCAGTTGGCTCGCCCTGCTAAACGCAACCCACGCGAACTAGCCCAAGGTATTGTGGATTTTATTTTGGCAGATCAAGAAGCCAAAACGTTGATTGCATCTGCTGAGATTGCAGGTCCTGGCTTTATCAATTTCCGCCTAACTAATGCGGCCCATCAGGCTGTACTAAAACAGGTGTTTAGCCAAGGCCAACGCTTTGGCGATCAAGACCTAACCGGCGAAAAACTGATGGTAGAGTTCGTATCAGCTAACCCTACAGGTCCTCTACACGTGGGCCATGCGCGCCAAGCCGCGCTAGGTGATGCGCTTTGTCGCTTATTTGATAGCCAAGGCTTTAATGTTAGTCGCGAGTTCTACTATAACGATGCAGGTAATCAAATTGATAACCTAGCTATCAGTGTGCAAGCTAGAGCCAAAGGTATAGAGCCTGATAGTGCCGATTTTCCTGCAGACGGCTATAAAGGCGACTACATCATGGAAATCGCCAAATCCTTTATCGCGCAAAACACTGTTTCTGCCGCTGATGGTGAACCTGTTACGGCTACCGGTAACATTGAAAACCTAGAGGATATTCGTCGTTTTGCTGTCACTTATCTACGTAATGAACAAGACTTAGACCTCAAAGCATTCAACCTCGTTTTTGATAATTACTACTTAGAAAGCTCACTCTACTCTGATGGGCGTGTAGATCAAGTCGTAACCGCCTTAACCGATCAAGGCCACACCTACGAATCCAAAGGTGCTCTCTGGCTACGTACTACCGAGCTCAATACTGGCGATGACAAAGACCGTGTCATGCGTAAGCGCGAAGGCGGCTACACCTATTTTGTACCCGACGTGGCTTACCATGTTTCCAAATGGGAGCGTGGCTTTAAACATGCCATCAATATCCAAGGCACCGACCACCACGGCACCATTGCCCGTGTACGGGCAGGTCTGCAAGGCTTGAACATTGGGATTCCCGCTGACTTTCCCGCCTATGTATTACACAGTATGGTTAAGGTCGTACGCGGTGGCGAAGAGGTCAAAATCTCTAAACGTGCGGGCAGCTATGTAACACTACGTGACCTAGTCGAATGGGTGAGTTTAGATGCAGTACGCTTTTTCTTGGTACAGCGTCGTGCTGACTCTGAGTTTGTGTTTGATATTGATTTAGCCTTATCAAAAAGCGAAGAAAACCCGGTCTACTATATCCAGTATGCTCATGCCCGTGCTCACTCGGTATTACGTCAGGCGGGTGTAGACGCGACCTCATTTACCTCTGCTGACTTTGGCTTATTAACGGCACCCAGCGAACTCAAAATGTTACAACGTTTGGCGGAATACCCCGCTATGCTAAGCCAAGCCGCCAAAGACTTAGCTCCCCATCAGGTCGCTTTCTGGCTACGCGACTGTGCTGCTGATTTCCACACGTGGTACAACAGCGAACGGGTTTTAGTTGATGATGAGGCCCTAAAAGCAGCACGTGCGGCCCTAGCAGCAGCCACAGCACAGGTAATTGCCAACGGCTTAAATAAACTGGGCGTAAGCGCTCCAGAAAAAATGTAAATTATTTGTATACTTTTATGGCCACCCGTCGAAAAACTTCAGCTAAACCCAGTGCCGGTATGTTCTCCGGCCTTATCATTGGTCTAGTTATCGGACTTGCCGCTGCGGTGGCCGTGGCGTTTTATATCAATAAAGCGCCTATGCCGTTTATGGACAAAGCCTCGCGCGAAATTGAAAATATTTTGCTGCCAGATGTACGTCATGCCCCAGACCCCAATATCGGTTTATATGGTGGATCTGTAGGCGAAGCCCCTGTATTTTCAGGCAAAGAGGCTCAATGGGCCCAAGAGTTAGGCAATGTGATTACGCCACCTCCGGTGACTATCACACCTCCTACTCTGCCGCCTGCAATCAATCAGGGCGCTGATACCCTCGGCAATTTAATTGCCCAACTGCCCAACCCAAATACGAATCAAGCCTCCTCCTCTTTAGTTGCACCACCCCCTGCTGCCCCCAGAGCCAACACACCCAGCCCAGCCCCCAATCAAGTGGCTGCAGCCGCTGTTTCCACCTACTACCTACAGGCAGGTGCGTTTAGGTCAGCTACCGACGCAGAGGCTGTGCGAGCCCGTATTTTAATGTTGGGCTTAGAGGCTAACGTACAATCTGGTCCTTACAATGGGGGCACCATTAACCGCGTCCGCGTTGGCCCATTTAAAGGCATAGACGAAATGAATCGGGCTCGGTCAGCACTAGGCAAAGAGAAAATTGAAACTTCTGTGGTACGTCCCTAGTCATACCACTATCTACTAGAGACAAAGGAACCCTTTATGTCATATTTACATGTATTTGGCCGTTTAGCGGCAACGGCGACATTAGCTGCCAGTGTTTTTCTAAGCCCAATGGCACAAGCCCAAGAGGTAGCGCCTAATTCTTACGTTACCTTAGGGCAAACCATTCCCGCTGATAGCGTAGGAAAGACCGAAGTCCTCGAGTTTTTTGCCTACAGTTGTCCTCACTGCGCCTTAATGGAACCTTTGGTCGAAAAATGGGCAGCTAACTTTGATGAAGGTGTGGTCTTAAAGCGCGTTCCCGTTGCATTTAACGCTGGGATGGGTGATCTACAACGCGCCTACTTCGTTTTTGAGTTTTTAGATCGTTTAGATCTACACCCAAAGCTTTTTGCAGCCATTCACCAAGAAAAGCGCGCTTTATTTGATAAAAAGGCCATTCGTAAATGGGCTGAAAATAATGGCATAACCGGAGATGACTTCGACAAAGCCTTTGATTCCTTCAGCACTCAAACTAAAGCAAACCGTGCAAACGATCTAATCCGCTTATATCAAATCCAAGGCACACCTAGCTTAGCGGTAGGGGGTCAATACGTGACCTCACCGGCTTTTACCAATAGCTACGATGAAACCATTAACGTGGCCGATGCCTTATTAAAACAAGTCGCTAAATAACTCTCCGTTTTGACCCATGTAATCGCGGTGAACGAACCTAGGCAACACACATAAAATCAGCACCAATTATTGGGGCTGATTTTATTTATTTCACGGCCAAAGCCTGACTTCGTATACGCCAATCACTCAAGGCAAAACAAGAGCGTTGCCGCACTAATACTTGCTGTAACTCGATAGAAGGGTTTTCTGTATGCTCTAGTTCCCCCCCATCCGCCCATTCATAAAAAACAGGTCTACTCAAATTAGCTATTGCCCCAAAACGACTCAGAATGACCCCGTCCCCGCCCTGCTCACTCATCGTACCCAACACACTTAGTGGCTCTGATTGATATAAATTATGACCTTGGCTTAGTGGAACTTCGACCTCAGATAAGGAATGCGCCCATAAGGTGGGAAAAATATCACTATGCCCCGCCCAAGACCGTGCTGGTACTACATCACTAGGGACTCGATATGCCTCAGGGATATAAAACAACAAAGGCACACCGTATTTATTATGTAAATTTTTATTATCAGGATACGAAAAAATCATCCGTGTATTGTGGTCGCCCGTCGCTGCAAATAGGGTTCTAGATAATAACTGGCTACGCTCTAAGTCATTTAAAAACTCACCTAATGCATGATTCGCATATTGATATGTCTGCAATATGGCCAGCGTATCTACCGCACTTGTAGCCGCTTGTGCTTGTAGTTTATTCTGGTCCAACGAAAAAGGCTGGTAATGAGACGGGATACGATGCGGAGGATGATTCGTAACGGATAACATCACTAAGGCGACTTTTTCTCCGCGGGCATCTGCCTCTTGCAAGAGCTGAAATCCATACTTAAACATCCATTCATCATCTACACCCCATGTATGCGTGCTTGCTTCGGGGTAAGCTCGTCGAATAGCCGTTTCATCATGAACCTCATCAAAGCCTTGCTTTAACAAAACCGTATTGAGTTGGCGCCAACTGCCCGGCCCAGCGGTCAAAAACACCGTTCTATAGCCTGCTTTTTTATAAGGCAACATGCGCGCCGTATCATAGTTTACGTAGCCATATATACTTTGCGTTAATGGGGTAATCGGCGTATCTAACAATAGCCCCTCCAATGAAGGATGAGTCCCGTGCTGAATAGAAAGCGCTTGTCCAAAATAATCTGCTTTTTGTTGCACCCATGGTCGCAATGCCCCTAACAGATCATTGGCTACCGGATCATCAAACTCCACTAAATGACGCCCCCATCCCTCCATGATAGTCAGCACCACATGAGGCGGGGATTCCTTGGCATAGGAGTGCACAGGCAATACCTGCTGTAAGCCTGCGTAATCCTTGATCGGAGCATTCAAACACTGCGATGCCGCCTGTTGCCAGTTTTCAAAACCAAACGCCTTGATTAGCACGTTTTCATCATCGCCTAACTGACTCCGTTTACGCTCTTTTCTCACCAATAACAAGGCATGTAGACCACTGGGGACAAGTTGATTTAAGAAAGCATGGCTAGATACGGTCATGTGCATTGCACGTAGTGGGAACTTTGATACGCTACCGCGACCTAGCAACACCACGACAAAAATGCTGACTACCACCATTGCCACCCAGCCAGAGGTCGAATAAAAAGCCGCCCCCCTACGCCCCCACGCACGCGCCAAACCCAGTTGTATCGCACTAAATCCCAACACCAGTAATAACAACCTAATCACAGGGAAATCAGACCACAGCGTTTGTAATACAGCTTGGGTATCGTCTTCTTTTAGGCCAAAGATCAGTGCATTAATTGGACTTTGATAGAACGTAAAATAGTAATAGTTCACCACACTAAGTAGATTCACCACACTTAAAAACACAAAAGCGTAAGCACTAAATCCACGAGTAAACACACGCCAAACGGCACTAGAGGCAGAGTAAAAAAACAAACTAATAAGCAACCAGGGCCCAATAAAAATCGCGGCATTTTTAACGTCAAAGCGCAATCCTAGCCAAAATACCTTTTTTACATCTGTACTAAATGCCTCTTCCAGCCCTGGTGTATGCCCATAAAACAGAACCCACCTTGCAAGGCTCAACCCCATTACACTTAAGACCAAAATGGCCCAAAATGTTCGGTGCCATTGCACCCATTGCTTATTTTTTGAATTCATTCTGTCAATGATACTGTTGTTATTTTGAGCAATAAAAATACCGCAGAGTTTACGCCCTGCGGTATCTATAACGTAAAGCCTATTCTATTATTTTTGTAAAGATAAGCTAAATGCACGCGTTAAATCAGCAATTAAGTCATCTACATTTTCTAAACCAATATGTAAACGAAGTAACACAGCGTCATCATGCCCCCAATAAGAGTGGGACGCAACGCTATTTTTATCCACTAACTGCACTAAGCTTTCAAATCCGCCCCAAGAAAAGCCGATACCAAATAGAGTTAACGCATTCACAAAACGCCTAGCTCGGGCAGAGTCAATGGTTAAGCTAAACGACAGCATGCCATTAGACCCCGTCGCATCCCGTTGCCATAACTCATGATATGCGTCCTCTTTCCAAGCAGGATGATAAATTGTTTTGACCTCTGGCCATTGAGATAATGCTTCACATACCTTTAGCGCATTAGCGGCGGTTTCACGCATACGCAATGGCATAGTACGTACACCACGCAACGCTAGCCACGCATCATCGGCACTTACGGAAAATCCCAATGCATAATTACACGCATCTATTTTGTCAGCAATGACCTTATCCTTTGCTATGACCGCTCCCAACATTAAATCTGAATGACCGCCTACGTATTTAGTCCCTGCCACTACAGATACATCTGCCCCTAATGACAAGGGCTGATAGCTTAACCCTGAGCCCCACGTATTATCTGCAATCAAAATTAAATCATGCGCCTTAGCAAAGGCTGCTAGTGCAGGCATATCTAGCATCTGCATCAGTAAAGACCCCGGGGACTCTACATACAACACCTTAGTAGCCGGTGTTAATGCTGCGCTAAATGCCTCAACGGTAGGTTCACAATAAGTGGTTTGAATCCCCATCCGTTGTAAAACATTCTGATCTAGAGTGCGTACCGGGCCATACGCACAGTCTGCCGCCAACACATGATCGCCCTGGCTGACCACGCTCATCACCGCCAAGGTAATCGCTGCCATACCTGAAGGCACGAGAAAAGCACGCTCACCAGCCTCTAGCGCACAAAACACATCCTCTAAGGCTCGATGTGTATCCATCCCTGCCCGCCCATACACAACACTGCGCCCACCCGCACTGCGATCTGTCGCTGCTTGATCTAAATGATCTAAGGTTTTAAAACGAACGGTACTGGTTCGCATCGAAGGCAAGGCAACGGGGGCTGCCCCTGTGCGCTCATCAAAATCTGCCTGTCCCGCATGTTGTAAGAACGTATGTAAATGCTGTTTTGCGCTCATTAGTTATCCTTCACTGCATAAAATTGATAAATACCCTCGGTCGTCAAACGACGCTCTACCTGATTTTGAAAATACAGCGCATGCAAATGCGCAATGGCTTCGCCCATCGCAAAAGTTAACTGATGCATATCTAACTGGCGCTTAAACAAAATCGGGATTAACTGAGCCGCATTGCAGCCCCCCTCACGTTGACATGCTTCTACGGTTTCTGCCAGACGTTCTTTATGATGCTCTTGTAGCTGCGCAATTCGTTCGTGCAACCCAATGAAAGGTCGCCCATGTGAAGGCAGAATTAGCGTCTCAGGGGGTAACGCTAAATACCGAGCTAAGGACGCTAAATACAAACGTAACGGATCCGCCTCTGGCTCATAATCGAACACACTCACATTCGTGGATATAGTCGGTAACACCATATCGCCTGAAATTAATACATGTAGATCAGCACAAAATAAAGCCATATGTTCTGGAGCATGCCCATAGCCCACAATACATTGCCATTTTTTTCCTGCTATCTCAAGCTGATCCCCATCCATTAAGCGGCGATAATCACGGGGTGGTGATTCCACTAAATCTGAGTAATAAGAACTACGTTGACGGATTTGCTCCTGAGCCGCCTCATCAACTAGACCGTGACGTGCAAAATGTGCCGCAGCAGCCATACCCCCTGAAGCCCCAAGACTATCATTACCTTTAGCTGGATTTGACCACATACAGGCAAACACATAATCACTTAGGCTCATATACAACGGCACACCCCAACGCTCACATATCCAGCCTGCTAATCCCACATGATCGGGATGCATATGAGTCACAATGACTCGCAAAATCGGCAAGCCCTGTAACTGCTGAGCAAAGACCTGCTCCCAAAGCGCCTTTACAGGGGCGCGGGCAATACCCGTATCCACAATTGTCCATCCCTTTTGTCCCTGTATTTCATCCTCAAGTAACCACAAATTAATATGATCTAAGGCAAAAGGTAAAGGCATGCGCAACCAATGCACACCGGGAGCGACTTGTTTTAACTGCGCGGGTGCTGGGATTTCTTTTTCCCAAGGATAGAGCCATTCTTTTTTCATATTCATCTCCGTGTTCTCCCTGCTTGTATGATAGCGTTCTACATGTTAGTTTACGTTAACGTCAACTGAATTTATGTATTATGAGCCCAAAAACGTGGTCTATCTCTGATCTAGCTAAAGAATTTGATATTACGCCACGCACGCTGCGTTACTACGAGGATCATGGCATTCTCAGCCCTGAGCGTGTTGGTATGCAGCGCATTTATCACCCACGTGATAGAACCCGTCTCAAACTGGCCCTGCGCGGTAAACGTATGGGCTTTACTTTGTCTGATATACGTAGTTTGATTGATATGTACGATGGTCCCGGCAGCACACAGCTGCAGCTACAACAATACCAAAACGTACTCGATCACTATAGACAAAAACTTGAGAACCAACTTAAAGATCTACAACAAACCTTAGCAGAAATCGAAGTACAACAGCAGCATTGCACACAGCAACTTGAACAAAGAAATAGTAATTAATAACTATTATCCGTCACGATCAGGCTTGCCTGATTTACATAATTAAGCGGTACTTTTGGTTGGAGACGACTTATGAATCTGCCCGGACTACATTTTGATCTCAGCGAAGAACTTGGCATGTTGCGCGACACCGTGCGCCATTTTGCCGAGAATGAAATCGCCCCTTTAGCCCAACACGTTGATCATTCTGATCAATTCCCCATGGATCTATGGCCCAAACTCGGTGAACTAGGTGTGCTTGGCTTAACCGTTTCCGAAGAATACGGTGGCGCCAATATGGGATATTTAGCCCATATGATCGCCATGGAAGAAATCTCCCGAGCCAGTGCATCGATTGGGCTTTCCTATGGCGCTCATTCAAACCTTTGCGTCAATCAACTCTATCGCAACGGCACCACAGCACAAAAAGAAAAATACCTACCAGGCTTAATTGACGGTACCCAAATTGGGGCTTTGGCCATGAGTGAGACCGGAGCCGGTTCTGATGTAGTTAGCATGCGCTTACGTGCCGAAGACAAAGGCGATCACTATTTGCTCAATGGCCACAAAATGTGGATCACCAATGGGCCGGATGCCGACACCTTGATTGTCTATGCCAAAACAGACCCCGAGGCCAATCAGCGTGGTATTACCGCCTTCATCATCGAAAAAGATTTCCCCGGGTTTTCTGTAGCCCAAAAGCTCGACAAACTCGGTATGCGAGGTAGCCATACCGGTGAACTTGTCTTTACTGATTGCCGTGTACCCAAAGAAAACGTCTTAGGTGAACTTAACGGTGGCGTTAAGGTACTCATGAGCGGTCTAGACTATGAACGAGCCGTCCTAACGGGTGGCCCTTTAGGAATCATGCAAGCCGTTATGGATGTCGTGATGCCCTATGTACATGAACGCAAGCAATTTGGCCAAGCGATTGGTGAATTTCAGCTCATTCAAGCCAAAGTCGCTGATCTGTACACCACCCATCAAGCCAGCCGTGCTTTATGCTATAGCGTAGGCAAGCACCTAGATGCTTTGGGCGATAACCACTCTAGAACTGTTCGTAAAGACTGTGCAGCCGCCATTTTATTTAGCGCAGAAAAAGCCACGTGGATGGCAGGCGAAGCCATTCAAATCTTAGGTGGCAATGGCTACATTAACGAATTTCCTACTGGACGGTTATGGCGCGATGCCAAACTATACGAGATAGGGGCTGGAACCAGCGAAATCCGTCGTATGCTCATTGGACGTGAGCTTTTTAACGAAACGGCTTAATACAGTAACTTGATATGATGAACACCATGCCTTTTGCCTCTGATCACTCCATCATCCAACCAGCTCAACGTCCGGTACCTAGTGCCGAACACGTTGCCTTGATGATTCTCCAAGGTTTTGACCGTCACTATTCACTATTTAGATACAGTGCCCAACGAGCCAAAGTCTTATTCGAGTCAGCCAATTGGCATGGGATTCAACAACTATCTCGTGAACGTATCGAGTATTACGATATGCGTGTCCGAGAATGCGCCGCACTACTTGCGCCAGTTCTAAAAAAAAACACGCTCACGCCCTACACCGAAAGCACGGAGCTTAGCGAGGAACAACAGCAGTTTTGGCAACAGGTCAAAACCAAGTTTGCACACAGTCTGGCGGGTCACAAACAACCCGAGTGTGCAGAAACCTTTTTTAACTCGGTGTCGTGTCGAGTCTTATCTAGAACCTACTTCAACAATGATTTTTTATTCGTGCGCCCCGCCATCGCAACGGAATACATAGACAGTGCCTTACCGTCGTATCGCGCCTATTACCCACTCGAACAAGGTCTACTTTCTAGCTTAACCGAGATGATTAGTGATTTTGGTCTAGCTAGCCCATTTTCAGACCTACCAGCGGATGTGCGCTTATTAGCACGTCGGGCAGTACGTACCTTACGTGAACGTTTGCCTATAGATCCAGGTCTACGTATAGGCCCAGATTGCCAAATACAGGTACTTAACACCTTGTTTTTTCGCAACAAGGGGGCGTATATAGTCGGTCGATTTATCAATCACACCAGCATCCATCCTTTTGCGATTGCGCTCGTCCATACTCCAAGCAATCACATCGAGATTGATGCCCTATTAGACAATGCAGATGATCTCAGTACGCTATTTAGCTTTACGCGCGCCTACTTCATGGTGGACATGGAGGTTCCTTCTGCTTATGTACATTTTTTACAGTCCTTGCTGCCTCGTAAATCCGCCGCCGAGTTCTACAATGCCATAGGCTTACAAAAACAAGGTAAAAACCTATTTTATCGGGATTTCCTGCATCACTTAGGCCACTCTACCGATCAATTTCAGCTAGCCCCCGGTATTAAAGGGATGGTGATGACTGTGTTTACCCTGCCCTCCTATCCCTATGTCTTTAAAATGATCCGAGACAACATTGCTAAAGACGGCATGAATCACAGCATTGTCAAAAGTCGCTATTTACTGGTTAAAAAACACGATCGTGCTGGCCGTATGGCGGACACCTGGGAATACTCACAGGTTGCCTTACCTAAACGCCGCTTTGCTCCAGAACTGCTTGATGAGCTTCGTAAAGAGGTGCCAAATTTAATCGAAGAATCCGGTGATTTAATTGTATTACGTCATGTTTATATCGAACGGCGTATGTTACCGCTTAATATATACCTAAGCCGTGCGTCTGAATCAGCACTCGAACTGGCCATTAAACAATATGGGGATGCCATCCGCGAGCTCGCCGCAAACAACATTTTCCCTGGTGATATGTTGTACAAAAACTTTGGTCTCACCCGTTTAGGCCGTCTGGTTTTTTATGATTATGATGAAATTCAAACGATGACTGAAATGAATTTCCGTTATATCCCAGAGGCTCCCAACGAGGAGGCCGAAATGGCAAGCGAGCCATGGTATCCGATTGGCCCCAACGACGTATTCCCAGAGGAATTCCGCTGGTTTTTGCTCGGTGATCAACGTATTCGTCGTGCATTTATGAAATATCATGCAGAGTTACTGGATGCTAACTGGTGGGCTGCGTGTCGCGATCACGTGTCACAAGGCCGCCTAGAAAACATCTATCCTTACGATTTATCAAAACGCTTGCCCAATCGTCGGGCAGGCAACACCACTACGGTTTTACCGCATTAGGAGTCAAATTATGTCAGATCCCATCGTAATTGTGTCCGCAGTTCGCACCCCTATGGGTGCTATGACCGGCAGCCTATCTTCTTTAGCTGCTCACGAACTGGGTTCCGTTGCTATTAAAGCAGCCCTAGAGCGCGCTGGCGTGAGCCCAGAGCAAGTTGACGAAGTCATCATGGGTAACGTATTACAGGCAGGTCAAGGCCAAGCCCCTGCCCGCCAAGCCGCCCTAGGTGCAGGTCTACCTAATGGCGCTCCATGTACCACTGTACACAAAGTATGTGGCTCAGGAATGAAGTCTGCTATGTTAGGCCACGATATGCTTAAAGCAGGCAGTGCCAACATTGTCGTTGCTGGTGGTCAAGAAAGCATGTCAAATGCGCCTTATCTGCTCCTAAAAGGCCGTACAGGCTACCGTTATGGTCATGATAAGGTGTATGACCACATGGCTCTAGATGGCCTAGAAGACGCCTACGAAGGCATCGCCATGGGTGTACTCGCTGAGCGTTGCGCGGACAAATACGAATTCACTCGCGAAGAGCAAGATGAATACGCACTTGAGTCTTTACGCCGCGCTCGCGCAGCCATCGAAGACGGCAGCTTCAAAGCCGAAATTGCTCCAGTCACAATCAAAGGCCGCAAAGGCGATACCGTTATTGATACGGATGAATCCCCAGCTCGCGCCATGCCTGAAAAAATCCCTACTTTGCGTCCTGCCTTCAAAAAAGACGGCACGATCACGGCCGCTAATGCTTCCTCCATCTCTGATGGGGCGGCAGCAATGGTTCTAATGCGCGAATCCACAGCCAAAGAAATGGGCTTAAAACCATTAGCAAAAATCGTAGGTCACACTCAGCATGCTCATGCCCCTGAGTGGTTCACAACCGCCCCTGTTGGTGCTATGCAAAAACTCATGGACAAAGCAGGCTGGACGGTAGCCGACGTTGATCTCTTTGAGATTAACGAAGCCTTTGCTCTAGTCACCATGGCTGCCATGAAAGACCTAAACATCTCTCATGACAAGGTAAACGTATACGGTGGTGCTACCGCTCTAGGCCACCCTATCGGTGCTTCTGGTGCTCGTATCGTCACAACTCTAATCAACGCCCTACAACAAAAAGGCGGCAAACGCGGTATTGCCTCTTTATGTATTGGTGGTGGCGAAGGTGTAGCGATGGCCGTCGAACTAATGGACTAATCCTTTAGCGACAATCTGTGTCGGAGACCCGGCAAGCCCTCAGGGCTTGCCGGCCCAAAATATAATTAAATTAGGTGGCAGCACAGACATGAGTATTATCCAAAGTAAAATCCAATCACGCTCGGCTGGCTTTCTGGAAAACGAAGCCTCTATGCTCGAGCAAATCAAAGACCTACGACAACTTCGCAGCCAAATCGCCCAAGGTGGCAGCACTGCAGCTCGTCAAAGGCATATAGACCGAGGCAAGCTCTTGCCCCGTGAACGCGTTGAACGTTTGCTTGACCCCGGCTCTCCCTTTCTTGAGCTTTCTCCTTTAGCTGCTTATAACCTCTATAACAATGATGCTCCAGGTGCGGGGATTATTACGGGCATAGGACGCATTAACGGCATTGATTGCATGATTGTATGTAATGACGCTACCGTCAAAGGGGGAACCTATTACCCCATGACAGTCAAAAAACACATACGAGCCCAAGAAATCGCCCAACAAAATCGCTTACCTTGTGTGTACTTAGTCGACTCTGGCGGCGCCAACCTCCCAAATCAAGACGAAGTCTTCCCAGACCGAGATCACTTTGGCCGCATCTTCTACAATCAAGCACAAATGTCCTCAATGGGGATTGCACAAATTGCTGCTGTGATGGGCTCGTGTACTGCCGGAGGGGCCTACGTCCCTGCCATGAGTGATGAATCCATAATCGTGCGTAATCAGGGCACGATTTTTTTGGCCGGTCCCCCATTGGTAAAAGCCGCCACTGGCGAAGAGGTCAGTGCAGAAGACTTAGGCGGCGGCGATGTACATACTCGCCTGTCTGGTGTAGCAGACCACCTTGCTGAAAATGATGACCATGCCCTTCAGCTCACACGCCAAGCCGTTGGTCGTCTCACCCACCAAAAGCACTATCCCTGGCCAACCAAGCCCGTCATAGAACCCATCTATGACCCGGCTGAGCTCAACGGCATTATCCCCAACGACACGCGCAAACCTTATGATGTACGCGAGGTCATTGCACGGATTGTAGATGGCTCTGAATTCGAAGAGTTTAAAGCCCGCTTTGGAACCACCTTAATCACTGGCTTTGCTCACTTACACGGCATGCCTGTGGGCATCATTGCCAATAATGGGATTTTATTCTCCGAGGCCGCCCAAAAAGGCACGCATTTCATTGAACTCTGTTGCCAACGAAAAATCCCCCTCATTTTTTTACAAAACATCAGCGGCTTTATGGTGGGGCGTAAATACGAAAATGAAGGCATCGCCAGACATGGCGCGAAAATGGTAACCGCTGTCTCCACAGCCGCAGTACCTAAACTCACCGTTATTATTGGCGGCTCCTTTGGTGCTGGCAACTACGGCATGTGTGGTCGAGCCTTCAATCCTCGACTCCTTTTTATGTGGCCCAATGCTCGCATCTCTGTGATGGGGGGCGAACAAGCCGCCAGTGTGCTTGCCACTGTGCGCCGCGATAACCTAGAAAAAGCCGGTCAGTCGTGGTCAGCCGAAGACGAAGAAAGCTTTAAGTCCCCGATCCGTGATCAGTACGAACACGAAGGCCACCCTTACTATGCCTCTGCCCGTTTATGGGATGACGGGGTTATTGAGCCCGCCGAAACTCGGCGAGTCTTAGCTCTTGCCCTATCTGCCACCCTAAACGCCCCCATCGAAGAGTCACGCTTCGGTGTGTTCCGCATGTAATCGGGAGCCTACCTACTATGTTTAATACTGTACTCATCGCCAATCGAGGCGAAATTGCACGACGTATCGCTGCCACTTGCCAACGTATGGGCATTCGCACTGTTATGGTCTATTCCAGTGCAGACACGCATGCCCTCCATGTCAAAGCAGGGGATGACGCTATTTGGATCGGCGAAGCCGAACCTCAAAAAAGCTATTTAAATGCTGAAGCCATTATTGCTGCCGCTAAACGCACAGGCGCTCAGGCCATACATCCCGGCTATGGTTTCTTAGCTGAAAACGCCGAATTTGCAAAAGCATGTGCCGATAATGGCATCACTTTCATTGGCCCCTCTGCCGCTTCCATTACCGCTATGGGCAATAAATCCGCAGCCAAACAGCTGATGGAAAAAGCAAAGGTCCCGCTAGTCCCTGGGTACCATGGTGATAACCAAGACCCCGCCTTTTTGCACCAACAAGCCGATGCAATGGGCTATCCCGTTCTGATCAAAGCCAGTGCCGGTGGTGGTGGTAAAGGGATGCGCATTGTGGAGACTAGCTCGCAATTCCTAGAGGCACTGTCCTCATGTCAACGTGAGGCCAAAAGCAGTTTTAGCAATGACCATGTACTGATTGAGCGCTATCTACAAAAACCCCGCCATATCGAAATCCAAGTTTTTGCAGATACCCAAGGTAACGCAGTACACCTATTTGAACGGGACTGTTCCGTTCAACGACGCCATCAAAAGGTCATCGAAGAGGCCCCGGCTCCCGGCATGACCGAGTCCCAACGCCAAGCCATGGGTTCAGCGGCAGTAGCAGCAGCGCAAGCAGTAAACTATGTAGGCGCTGGTACGGTTGAATTCATCTGCGAAGGTGACGATTTCTTTTTTATGGAAATGAACACTCGCTTACAGGTGGAACACCCCGTCACTGAGCAAATCACTGGGTTTGACTTAGTCGAGTGGCAGCTACGGGTCGCCGCAGGGCAAGCTCTACCCGCTAAACAACACGAACTACGTATCAATGGCCATGCTTTTGAGGCTCGCATCTACGCAGAAAACCCAGACAACCAATTTCTACCCTCTATTGGGACCATAGATCAACTGATTTTTCCTGCGCATGATAGTTTTACCTTATGCCCAGTACGCGTGGACAGTGGCATCGGTCAAGGGGACAGCATCAGCCCGTTTTACGACCCCATGATCGCTAAACTGATTGTGCATGGGGTAGATCGTGAGGATGCCTTACGAAAGATGCAAATAGCTCTAGATCAAAGCTATATCTCTGGCTTACATACAAACCTGCGTTTTTTGCATCGTTTAGCCAGTGACGAGGCTTTTATGGCGGGGGATGTAGACACCGGCTTTATTGAGCGCCGCTACGAGCAGCTTTTTCCAGCCGCTACGCCCATCTCAACCCTAGACCTAGCTGTTGCCCTAGCCGCCCAGCTTTATCAGCTTGGGTTGGCCTCGAATCAGTCTGTAACCACAACAACGGACCCTTGGGATCAGCGTGACTACTGGCGTGGCAATGCTTTACTGGCACGCCCCTTTGTTTTTACGCATGATGAACAGACTTATACGGTGTATTTACGCCACGAAAATCATTGTTGGCAACTGCAACACAATGAGGAAATCGTCTCGTTTGATTGGTCTGTCAGCGCACAACCCGCTGGTAATTTATCAGTACGAGTGACACTCAATGACCAGTTATTACACGCTATTATTTACGGGGCAAATCCGCACTTCGAGATTCGCTATCCACACACTCAACGCCATATTTCTTACCTAGACCCTCTCGCTATAGATCCCTTGCAAGAAGACCAAAACGCCGGTGGATTAACGGCTCCCATGCCAGGAAAAGTATTATCTATCGCGGTAAAAACAGGGGACACGGTCGAGGCAGGACAGTTAGTTGTGGTTCTTGAGGCCATGAAAATGGAGCACTCCATTACCGCACCTCATGCTGGAACTGTCACTGAGATTTTCTTTGCTACCGGAGAACAAGTCACCGAAGGAGCAGCACTGCTAGCCATAGAAATCGACAATAACTAAATTTGCACCCCGGCCATTTTCAGCGTAAAGTCTACTTAAAACCGTGTAGTCTTTACGTTGGCCGCGCATTTTTTTGATGGTAATACATACATGTTCGATATTTTGGTTTACTTGTTTGAAACCTACTACAACCCACAGGCTTGTCCTAAAGCCGAGGTACTAGCTCACAAACTCGCTGCCATTGGCTTCGAAGACGATGAAATCGACGAAGCCCTCAGCTGGTTGCATGGACTCAGCGAGTCCGCCGCAATGCACCACCCTCTAAACGCACAATATCACTCGGATAGTATCCGCGTCTTTACTAATCATGAAATCCAAACCTTAGGTCACGAAGCCCTTGGTTTTATCCGATTTTTAGAAAACTCCGGCGTCTTACCTCCTGCGTTACGCGAGGTATTGATCGAACGCGCCCAAGCCATCGACGAGTCTCCTGTCCCTCTGACCAAAATCAAAATCGTGGCCCTAATGGTACTCTGGAGCCACGAAGCTGAAATTGATCACCTGGTATTTGAAGAACTCTTAACCGATGACGAAGACCGCTTATCGCATTAGTTACCTAGTTATCTAGAATCTCGGCAGGCGCAGCTACAGGCTGCGCTTTTTCATCTAACATTCTATACAACAAGGCTTTGCCTTTTTCGTTCACCTTAAACTCGCCATATAACGCTTGCTCAAAGTGTTCAGCCTGCCCTTCGGGGAAAAACCACGCATCCACCCCATTTGGCAACCAACGACCTTTCTTTCTGGTTACCTCTAACGCTATCAGTCCTGTCAAATCAACGTCTGAAGCAGACTGCCAACCACCTTTTTGTTGATCGTTAAATAGCACACGTCCATCGGTAGGGTTTTGTATAGCGGCTAAGATGGATACACCTGCGGCATCTGGCTGTAAATAAGCAAGAAAAGACTGGCGAGTGTT
Organism: uncultured Paenalcaligenes sp.; assembly: GCF_947630565.1. Taxonomy (NCBI): domain Bacteria; kingdom Pseudomonadati; phylum Pseudomonadota; class Betaproteobacteria; order Burkholderiales; family Alcaligenaceae; genus Paenalcaligenes; species uncultured Paenalcaligenes sp. The sequence goes on along the minus strand of NZ_CANRIC010000003.1, from coordinate 32,024 downwards.
ATATGCCATTTCCTGCTTGCGCACCAATCTTTCCACCTCTTGTGATAAAGAAAAATTCAGCGCCATAAAGTCGCCTTGCATCAAAGAGCGCGGATCAACCGGAGCTAATGCCAAAACTACCGGAGTACCATTCGCCAATAGGTTTTCCTTACGAGCCACGTCTTGAATGGTAATCAAAAGCACAGCCCCTAAGCCTACCCAAAAAAAGGAAGAGAAAAGCAGTGAAGGCTTGGTCATAGGGAGCGCATCAACCGAATCAGACGACGCATGATCTTTAATGACGACACGTTGCAAAAGGAAGGCTCCAAAAGCTAACCATGCCCCCCCTGCACCTAAGGCCATCGCTTTATGAATCAAGAGCCACTGCAAAGAATAATAATGCACCGCCAGCGCAAAACTCAGCAGCACCACCGAGCACCAAAACAAGACTCTGTCTCGTTGTGCATAGGCCCAGACCCACGCGCTAAGCGCAAGATTAGCCAAAGGGGCAGGCATCAATAAAAACCAGCTCAGAACACCTAAAGCCACTGCACAGCCCAAACTAAACACCAGTGTGTTTTTTGATCTTAATAGGCTAAATAAAGCCAAGGGCGGCAACAACGCTGCACAATAATTAAAGTACAGATGCATCGAGGACTTCTGGATATTTACCATATCCCAATCCATGCTGTATGAGGGTTCTAAAAATCGACCTAAGCCAATAATCAATAGCGCCCATGACCACCACAATGGAGAATACAGAGCATTTTTTGCGGGCTGTTTTCTTATCCAAACAGCTAAGCCAACAGTAGCGCACAACAACCCCGTCACCATCACATCTAAAGAATAAGCCCACCCACCGAAAATAACTTCTTGAGGCTCAAACAGCAGATGAAGAAGCAGAACTGTCGCCACACCACCACTGATAAAACGTACTAGCCATGCTTTGGTACTAAAAACATAGATCACCACACTCAGCAATAGAAACCAAGCTAGCAATAACGTATTATCTGCTCGCAACTGGCTCATTAACGCCCCAATAAAAACACTGCTTAATAGCAAAAACAACGGTAAGTCTTGTGTTGCCATCCTATTTTTAGAGCGCTGGAAATAAATCACACCTGCCAACGCAACCAAAATAAAAAGGTGTTGCATCAGCTCAGAGGGCTCTCCAAATGTCACAAACCACGTAAGTAGGAAAAACACCGTAACCATTACCTGCAGCCCAAGGAAAAACAACCGCAGAAACCACGGCTCCTTTTCCTCGGCAGAGGCAGAGGCAGAGGCAGAGGTAGAGACCGTAACCGGTCTCTGTTTCCAGACCCTACGCAAATCATAAATAACACCCGCACCAATTAACGCAGTCCAAAAAAAGAGCAGTAGCAGTGAGTCAAATGAATCAATGGTTTCATAAATCATTAATCCAGATAGCAGCACATATATCGCCCCATAAGCCAATGCCCCCGAGAAAATATCCCGCAATTTATGCAGGTAAAACCACACGGCTGCCGACATCCCTGCTAAAAGAAACAAATTTTGTAAGGTCGCGCCATCAGCGCCATCTAACCAGGCCCGTACCTGCCACCACACCACACCACTGGTTAAAAACAGCATGCTAAAACGTCTAGTGACTAAATGCGGATCATCAAAGAAAGAGCGCAGAGCATGCGTTAACCCTAAAGCCACTACGTTAACAGCAACCACAATACCGCCACTGTGAGCAAAACGCGATGAGAAGCCCCCAAACCCCAGAAATCTCGGCATTTCAAAGTAAAGGTATAAGGCAACGTTTGTTAATATCAAAACAAGCAGTATGATAAATAAGGAGCGCTGTGCAATTAGCCAAGGCAAAAGCAACACGGCCCAAAGAGCAAAAAGCTGCCAAGGATCGGCCCCTGTTTGATAACTTTGACCAATCAGAGCCAGCAGACCCCCAATAGCAATTGCTGCCAAATTAATGCTTATGCTTGACAGGCTGTAGGCACTAGCCCAATCTTTAGGCTTTCGTTGCCCGCGCCACCATGCAAATAATACCAGTGCTGTTATAGTGGCCTGTAATAATGCAACCCGACCCACTTTGGGCCAACTTAACCAATTCGCGGCAATCGCCATGATCAACGCACTGCCTAACAGTACGGCAGCGATCATTACGCTGCTGCGCCGTAAAAACTGTGCCCAATCTGGTAAGTCCAGAATGGATTGATTTAACTCTTTTACTTGCATAATGCGATTCTCACCTCGTATGATCTGCGCTAATTAACGCGGACTTGCTGTGACGGTACACCCATGACTAAAACTCTAATCATTGCCGAAAAACCTTCTGTTGCACTAGACATTTCTCGTGCCCTAGGAGGCTTTACCCGTGAAGGGGATTATTTTGAAAGCGAACACTTCGTACTGGCAGCCAGCATTGGCCATTTGCTCAGTCTAATCGCCCCTAACGACCCAGTACGAGGCAAATGGAGTTTTACACATTTACCCGTCATCCCGCCTCAGTTTGAGCTAAACCCATCTGACAAAAAATCAGCAGAAAGATTAAAGCTGTTAGTCAAACTGCTCAAGCGCAAAGATGTTACCGCCGTTATTAACGCCTGTGACGCGGGACGTGAAGGTGAACTGATCTTCCGCTATATTATGCAATACGCCAAGGTCAATAAACCAATCAAACGATTATGGCTGCGCTCAATGACGCGAGAAGCCATTCGGGAGGCCTTTGAAAACCTACGCGAAGACGAAGAACTCAAGCCCCTAGAGGCTGCCGCACGCTCTCGAGCCGAGGCTGACTGGTTAGTCGGTATTAACGGCACGCGTGCCATGACAGCCTTTAACAGCAAGGACGGCGGTTTTTTCAAAACACCCGTAGGTCGAGTGCAAACCCCAACGCTAACCATAGTACACGAGCGCGAAGAAGCCATTCGCCGCTTTGTTTCCAGAGACTATTGGGAAATTCATGCTGACTTTGAAGCCAGCGCAGGCACTTATCATGGCCGTTGGTTTGATCCCTCATTCAAAAAAGACGAATCCGACGCAGAGAAAAGAGACTCTCGGGTTTGGACCGCAGAGGCAGCGAGAGCCATCGCAGCCGCTTGTGCTGGTCAAACAGGTACTGTCACCGAGGAATCCAAGCCCTCAAAACAACAATCCCCCGCTCTGTTTGACCTAACAACGCTACAACGCGAAGCTAACTCTCGCTTTGGCTTCTCTGCAAAAACAACTCTTTCATTAGCCCAAACACTGTACGAACGCCATAAGGCCTTGACTTACCCTCGTACCGACTCTCGCTACCTGCCCGAAGACTACCTACAAACAGTCAAAGACACCATGCAGGCTCTTGCTCAGGCCGACACGCCCGCATCCACCTCTGTGCAACCTTTTGCCCAACAGGTATGTGACAACGACTGGGTTAAAGCCATTCGTCGGGTCTTTGACAACAAAAAAGTGTCTGATCACTTTGCGATCATTCCGACGTTGCAAATTCCTCGCGAGCTCAGCGATGCTGAGTTCAAAATTTACGAACTCATTACTCGTCGCTTCTTAGCGATGTTTTTCCCAGCGGCAGAGTTCCGTATTACGACGCGTATTACGCAGGTTAAAGAACACCACTTCAAGACCGAAGGTAAAGTCTTAGTTAATCCAGGCTGGCTCAGTATTTATGGCCGTGAGGCTCAAGGCAGCGATGACACCCTAGTTGCCGTAACAGATAATGAAACGGTAACGGTTGATCTGGTAGAGCCCAAAGCTTTAGCCACTAAACCACCCGCACGCTTTTCAGAGGCGACCCTCCTTTCAGCCATGGAAGGTGCTGGAAAACTGGTCGATGATGATGCATTACGCGAAGCCATGTCTGAACGAGGCTTAGGCACACCAGCCACCCGAGCCTCTATCATTGAGGGCCTACTCAATGAAAGCTATCTACGCCGAGAAGGCCGTGAATTAGTTCCTAGCGCCAAAGCCAAACAGCTGATGACGCTCTTATCTGGCTTAGGGGTGAACGAGCTCACCTCTCCAGAGTTAACTGGTGAATGGGAACATCGTTTAAAACAAATCGAACAAGGGCAACTCGATAGAGAGGCCTTTATGGCCAAAATCGAAAGCATGACGGATGCGATTGTGCGCCGCGCCAAAGAATACGAGCGAGACACAGTACCTGGCGACTACGTCACCTTAGCAACCCCCTGTCCTGTGTGCGGTAGCGTAGTAAAGGAAAACTACCGTCGTTATGCCTGCACCAGCTGCGAATTCTCTATTGGTAAACACCCTGGCGGAAAAACACTGGAAATCCCAGAGGTAGAAGAATTACTTAAACATAAAACCATTGGTCCGTTAACCGGTTTTATCAGCAAAATGGGCCGCCCTTTTGCCGCGATCTTACGCATCAACGAGGAAAACAAGCTAGAGTTCGACTTTGGACAAAATGAAGAAGAAGACAACGAGCCTGTTGATTTCTCGGGCCAAGAGCCCGTAGGCCCATGTCCCAAATGCCAGTCCTCTGTTTTTGAGCATGGTATACGCTATGTATGCGAAAAATCAGTAGGCCCAGAAAAATCATGTGACTTCCGCAGTAATAAAGTCATATTGCAACAGGAAATCGACAGAGACCAAATGCGTAAGCTATTGGTTGATAGCAAAACGGATCTGTTAGAAAACTTTGTATCGAATCGCACCAATCGTAAATTTAAAGCCTTCTTAACGCGTGACGACAAGGGCAAGGTATCCTTTGAGTTTGAGCCTCGCGCCGCAAAATCTACCGCTAAAAAGGCAGCTAAAAAGGCTGCAACCAAAGCCGTAGCTAAAAAAGCAGCAAAGAAAGCCGCTAAAAAAGTCACTAAAACCGCAGCTAAAAAGGCAGTTAAAAAGGCCGCAAAGAAAGCGACTAAAACCATCACTGAAGACTAAAGGAATCGAATGAGCAAAAAAACCGGCTTAGGCCCGTGGCACGAAGTACGTCGTTCTGATTTACATGGCAACGGTGTCTTTGCCCGTCGTCCTATTCCTAAAGGCACCTATATTTTGGAATACGAAGGGGTACGAATCACGCCGGACGAAGCCGATGCTCAGGAACCCACTAACCCAGATGATCCTTTTCACACCTTTTTCTTTGCTATTGGCAATGGCATGATTATTGATGGTGGGCAAAATGGGAATGATTCTCGATTTATCAATCACTCCTGTGAACCCAACTGTGAAGGGCATGAAAGTGATAATGGCGACAAAGTCTTTATCGTCGCCATGAAAGACATAGAAAAAGGCGATGAGCTGCTGTATGACTATGCGCTTACGATTGATGATAAGCTCACCAAAACCCTAAAAAAACAATATGCATGCTGGTGTGGGGCCGACTCCTGCCGTGGTACGATGCTGGCTTTACCCAAGGCCACCAAAGAGCAAAAAGAAAAACTAAAGCAAAAAAAATGGATTAAAAAAGTAATACGTAAAGAAATCCGAAAAGAGCTCAAATCAATTAAAGATCTTTTATGTAATATGTAAAAAAACCAACGATCAATACAAAAAGGGCGATTCGCATGATGAATCGCCCTTTTTGTCGGCCGCAGATCTCGTCTAGCCCCTACGAAAAACGCCTATTGAAAGGCAGTTTCAATAAAACTACGTAGCTTTCTAGAATGAAGTCTTTCTGGCGGCATATCTCGCAACAACTCTAACGCCTTAATCCCTATATGCAGATGCTGCCCTACCTGAGTACTGTAAAACGCATTGGCCATCCCTGGTAATTTCAACTCGCCATGCAGCGGTTTATCAGAAACACATAATAATGTTCCATAGGGAACCCTAAACCTAAATCCATTTGCAGCAATCGTTGCCGACTCCATATCCAACGCAATAGCTCTTGATTGAGATAGTTTTTGCACAGGCTCTGAGTGATCTCGTAATTCCCAATTCCTGTTATCAATAGAAGCCACCGTACCAGTACGCATAATTTTTTTGAGCTCCCAACCGGATAAACCCGCTACCTCTGCCACAGCTTGCTCTAAGGCAATCTGTATCTCTGCCAAGGGAGGCACCGGCACCCAAGTAGGCAAGTCATCATCCAGAACCTTGTCTTGGCGCACATAACCATGAGCTAATACATAATCCCCTAAACGCTGAGTGGTGCGTAAGCCAGCACAGTGCCCCAACATCAACCAAGCCGATGGACGTAACACCGCTACATGATCTGTAATTGTTTTTGCATTTGATGGCCCCACCCCAATATTAATCAGCGTAATCCCACTGTGTTTATCACGCATCAAATGATAGGAAGGCATCTGCGGCTGACGTGTGGGTGGCGCACCTTCGGTATGTCCGCCCACATAAGTCATTACATTCCCAGGCTCAACCAGTGCGGTATAGCCTCCCTTGCCCTCGGCCAACATGGATTTTGCCCACGCGCAAAACTCATCCACATAAAACTGATAATTAGTAAACAGCACAAAGTTCTGAAAGTTCGCCGGACGTGTAGCCGTGTAATGCTGCAAACGATGCAATGAGTAATCCACGCGCGGGGCCGTAAACGGTGCCAAAGGTAGTGGCTCTCCACTTTTAGGCTGCCATGTGCCATTCACAATGGCATCATCCATATGAGCCAGATCCGGCACATCAAAATGATCTCGTAAACTGTGCCCCGAAGACTCGGGATACATGGCTTCCTGCCCCGCATTCGGCCCTAAACAAAAATGCAGCGCAATAGGCTGACTTGACTCTCCGATCTCCACAGCCACGCCATGATTTTTAATAAGCAAACCAATTTGCTCAACCAAGTAATCAAAAAATAAATCTGGCTGAGTAATCGTCGATGCATAAAAGCCAGGTTCAACCACGTGCCCGTATGACAAGCGACTATCCACCTCTTGATAGGTGTCTACTCGTATACGTATTGATGGGTAACATGCCCTAAACCGCACCCCTTCGGGGAAACCATTTTGCATGCAATGCATGAAATTTTCTTGGATGAACTGGGTATTACGTCTGTAAATAGTAAGCAATCGCTGCGCCGCTGCCTGCGCATCCATAAAGCCTTCGTAGGCAATAGTAGGCGGCAGCTGAGTCACAATACTGGACTGAGTGTTGTCTTGCATAAAAAGTATCCTTTGCCCTTTCAGCTTCTCTTATTTAATCAGGATTCAGGACAAAATCTGAATGATTTATCGTAGGTTTTTCTATTTTAGCTGCCCATTCGATACTTTAAGTATCGAATAAACTAACCAAAACAGCTATTCAATATCAAAAACTTAGCAGCCATAATGAATAACAAAGCAGCACCGCTGCCTAAAAACATCATAGCAAATACCACCCATCAATCTTATGACTTTCAGAGGCTCTATCATGACAAACCGCACTCAATGCCATCAGCTACAGGTTGATAACCAACTGTATGACTTCATCCAAAACCACGCCTTAGTAGGTACAGATCTAAATGCAGATGATTTTTGGCAAGGTTTTAGTCAATTAGTACATGATTTAGCCCCGAAAAACCGTGCGCTCTTAGCCAAACGTGATCAACTTCAAGAAAGCCTTGATACATGGCACAAAGCGAACCCCGGCCCCATCAAAGACATGGCCGCCTACCAAACCTTTCTCAAAGAGATTGGCTACCTAGTAGAACAACCTGATGACGCAACCGTACACACCACTCAGGTTGACACAGCCATCACCCAGCAAGCAGGCCCTCAATTGGTTGTGCCTATCACCAATGCGCGCTATGCCCTAAATGCAGCCAATGCACGCTGGGGAAGCCTATATGACGCCTTATACGGCACCGATGCAATCCCTTTCACTGACGGCGCCGACATCACAGCGGGCTACAACCCCCTACGCGGTCAAAAAGTCATCGATTTTGCTCGTCGTTTTTTAGATGAAACCATTCCCCTAGAAAACGGCTCCCATCACGATGCCACCCACTATGGCATCGAAAATAAACGCCTCGTGGTTCGTCTCAAGGATGACTCAACGACGGGCTTAAAAGACACGAATACGCTATTGGGTTACCGGGGTGATGCCTCTCAACCTGAAGCCATTGTGTTTACTCGTCACGGATTACGTTTCGAGCTACAAATCGATCGTACTCACGCCATTGGCAAAGACGATTTGGCTGGCGTGAAAGACATCCTAATGGAATCCGCTGTCACTACTATTATGGACTGTGAGGACTCCGTTGCTACGGTAGATGCCGAGGACAAAACCTTAGCCTATAAAAACTGGCTAGGCCTCATCACAGGTGATCTTAGCGAAACCATTCAAAAAGGTGATAAAACCATCACGCGCCGCCTAAATGCGGATCGCGAATACACCGACTTAGACGGCACAAACCAAAAACTACCTGGTCGCTCGTTAATGTTCATTCGTAACGTAGGTCATCTGATGACCAACCCGGCTATTTTGGACAAAGAGGGCAATCAAATCCCCGAAGGCATTATGGATGCGGTTATCACCAACCTCATTGCCATGCGCGACTTATCCTTACAGAAAAACTCTGAAAAAGGCTCTGTCTATATTGTTAAACCTAAAATGCATGGCCCAGAAGAGGTGGCTTTTGCCGACGAACTATTTGCACGCACCGAAGACCTACTACATATCCCACGCAATACCTTAAAAATGGGAATTATGGACGAGGAGCGACGTACCACCGTAAACCTTAAAGCATGTGTCAAAGCCGCGAATGAGCGTGTTGTGTTTATTAACACGGGCTTCTTAGACCGCACAGGCGACGAAATCCACACATGTATGCATGCTGGCCCTGTTGCTCGCAAAAATGACATCAAAACCTTAGCGTGGCTACCTGCGTATGAACGCAATAACGTTCAAGTCGGTTTAGACTGTCACTTACGAGGTCGTGCGCAAATAGGTAAAGGGATGTGGGCGATGCCTGACTTAATGGCAGATATGCTAGAGCAAAAAATTGGTCATCTCAAAGCTGGGGGCAATACCGCGTGGGTTCCCTCTCCGACGGCTGCCACCCTACATGCCCTGCACTACCATCAACTTGATGTACAAGCCGTTCAAAAAGGCATGGAAGGACAAAATATCGCTGTTCTTGAGGATATCTTGACGATTCCTGTTGTTAAAAACCCCACTTGGACACCAGAGGAAATACAACAAGAGCTCAACAATAACGTCCAAGGCATCTTAGGATATGTGGTTCGTTGGATTGATCAGGGTGTAGGCTGCTCTAAAGTTCCAGACATTCACAATGTCGGCTTAATGGAAGACCGTGCCACCCTACGTATTTCTAGCCAACACATTGCCAACTGGATGCTGCACGGCATCGTTAGTGCCGAGCAGGTTGATGAAACGCTACAGCGTATGGCAGCTATTGTGGATCAACAAAACCAAGCCGATGCCGCCTACCAGCCAATGGCCAACCACTTCAATACATCTAAAGCTTATATCGCCGCAAGAGATTTAATCTTTAAAGGATTAGCTCAACCCAATGGTTATACCGAGCCCTTGTTACATCACTGGCGTTTAGAGTTAAAAGGCGCTTAATTCCTGTCAGTCTTAAGAATGCCCATAAAAAAGCCGGTTCAAAGAACCGGCTTTTTCTTATAACGTATGTTTATCTATTAAACAGCTAAAAAATCTAAAACTAAGGCATTAAAACGGTCTTTATGTTCCCACTGTACCCAGTGACCACAACGGTTAAACAAATGCAGTTCAGAATTCGGAATATGAGAAACCAAACGTAGCGCAGCATCCATCGGTACAAAGCGATCATCACGCCCCCACATCACTAAGGTTGGAGCCGTAATGGTGCTTAAACGAGCACCAAAATCAGGGAACTGGCGTGGGTTAATTTCTAAGCTTTTAACAAAGTTATCCAAATGATCTTGGCGAGCCAAAATGTTTTTCAAGCGTAGTTGTAATAGCTCATCCGTCAAGCTGCTTGGGTCATAAACGAAAATATCCATCATTGCACGCAAGTTTTCTAACGTAGGCTGACGGTATAAAGCCTGTAGGCGTTTAATCCCCTCTGTAGGCATCGGTGTAAATGTACTCAAGCCACCCGTACCACCACCCATCAAGATCAGCTTACCTACTCGCTCTGGGTTATCCAATGTAAACGCGGTCACACTATGACCACCCATTGAATTACCAACCAAGTGTGCTTTTTGAATACCTAAGGCATCCATCGTACCTTTTAACGCCTGCGCATTAAGGTGCGAACGGGATTCTTTGGATACGATAGGATCGCTCTTACCCCAACCCGGGCAATCTAACAAAATAACGCGATAGCCTGCCTTAACTAAAGGCTCAACGTTTTGGGAGAAATTAGCCCAGCTAGTAGCTCCTGGACCAGACCCGTGCAACATAATCACAACTTCATCACCAGCACCAAAGTCGTTGTAATGCACTTTAACGTTTAGATCGCCTTCGGCGATATCCACAAAACGGCTGCTTTGTTCTTCACTAATTACAATAGCTGTCATCCTACCTATCCTTTAATTAAATTTGAAAATAAGCGTGTTAATTGAGTGGACTTATTCGTCTCTAATTAGTTCAGCGCTCATCACGCCATAACCCGCAATCCATTCATTGACCGGCTTATAGTAATCTTGGCGTGTCGTGTATTTACCCATAGCGGATAAGGCAGCAAACGCTGCAACCCACGTACGCACCTCATGCGTAGAGCGACCAGCTTCCTTAGAGATTACCTCTACTTCAAAGTCATCGACCTTGTGTAGCTCATTACTGGCCAATAAATCCATAAAGGCTTGATCCCACTGAGCATTCAAAGGGGTTAACCCACACTCAGGGGTACCAAAAATTTTGGCTGCAGCCACTGTGCGGGCTTCGCGAGCTGCACGGGCTTCGGGGGTCGGATTACGACCTGAAATTAAGAACTCCGCTACCTCTGAAGCCGCACCACTCAGCAAAGGCACTGGCGGTTCATGTGATAAACCACCTGACCCTAAAATCAACACTCGTTTATTAAGCTTTGCAATAAACTGCCCCACCGCCTCGCCTAATTTACGGATACGACGGTATGGGTTAAAGGGTGGTGCAACCGAGTTAATGATAATAGGAATAACGGGATAGCGGGTTAGGCTACCTGTGGTTTCATCCAGAATCTGCGTACAGCCATGATCCACCTGCAAGCGATGTGACAAGGCCACATCCACATCTTGCTCATGAATAAAACGTACCAAATCTAAAGCTAAATCAGCGGGGATCGATAAATTACCTAAAGGAGTATTGTAGTCACCTACCGATTCAGCTCCTGTTGCAACGACAAAAGGCGGCATTAAATCATAAAACAAACCGTTGTAATGGTCGGGGGCAAACAGAATAATCAGCTCTGGGTCAAACTCTTCGACTTCTTTTTTTGCAGCAGCTAATACCGCCTGAACCTCAGAAACAGTGGTGGCATCTGGATCATACAATCCTCGTAAAGGGGTATGAGACAAACATTTCAAGCGCACCGTCATACAAACACTCCTCAAATATCCTAATTGCTTTCTCGTTTTTTCTTTTAAAGATTTAGCTAATAGTGAAGCATTTCACTCCGGCTAGAGATTAGCACAGCCCGCTTTAGTTCCTACCTCATGTCTTTCAGGTTGTTCATACAGTAAACAAGATCGTCCCTAAAAGGGGTGAATTTAAACGCATAAAAAAACCGACCTATAAGGTCGGTTTCATGTGAAACAACATCTAAGCCTATCGGCGAACTTGAGCGATGAGTTCGTCTAAAATTTGTAGTGCTGTATCAAGGTCTTCTTTGGTGATATTTAAAGCAGGCATAAAACGCAATAAATTAGGGCGCGGAGAGTTCAAGAGCATCCCTTCAGGATCACGGTCACGCGCTGCCGCAACTAAAGCAGGGCCATCATCTCGATCTAGAATTAATGCACGTAATAAACCCTGACCACGCTCGCCTTTAAAACCCCATTTTGCACTAAGGGCCAGTAAACCATCCGACAACTGCTGAGCACGCTCATTAACGCTATCCATAAAGCCATCAGCCGTTAATGTTTGCATCACAGCAACACCAGCAGCCGTCACCACGGGATTACCGTTATAGGTACCACCTTGATCCCCATGGGAAAAACACGATACGGATTCTTTGGCACACAAAGCAGATAACGGCACACCAGCACCAATCCCTTTGCCTAGAGTCATAATATCGGGTTCTACACCAGTGTGTTGGTAAGCAAATAGCTTGCCCGTACGGCCCATACCACTTTGTACCTCATCCACGATCAGCAACATGCCAAATTCATCACAAATATCACGCAGCGCTTGCATAAAAGCGGGATCGGCCGGAATCACGCCACCCTCGCCCTGCACTGGTTCGAGCATAATAGCGACCGTTTTTTCATCAACTAAAGCACGTACAGAATCAATATCATTTAACTGTGCTTTAGGGAACCCATCCACCTGAGGAGCAAAAATCGTATCCCAACCGGCTTTACCGGAAGCTGACATCGTCGCTAATGTACGACCATGGAAGCTATGTTCAAAGGTGATAATTTTGTAGGCTCCGGCGCGATGCAGCTGCCCCCATTTACGGGCTAATTTAATCGCACCTTCGTTAGCCTCTCCACCACTATTGGCAAAGAACACACGATCAAAACACGAGTTTTGTGTAATGAGCTTAGCCAAATCCATCATCGGAGCGTTATAAAATGCAGGCGATGGATTCATGAGTTCAGACGCCTGTTTACACATGGCTTCAACGACATTTTTAGGGCTGTGACCTAACGCATTGACCGCCCACCCTTGGATCATATCCAGGTATCGTTTACCGTTGTGATCCTCGAGCCAAGAGCCTTGGCCACGCACAAAAACCAAATCTGGACGAGAGGTAATTTCCATCAGTGCGTCAGCACCAACCTGATCAAATTGCATAACGGCAAACCCTGTATAAAAAAGAGAACGAAAGAGCAAGTTAAGTGCTCATCCCATAATTTTAGCTCAAGCACTGCGCTTTGTATCATTCTAGAGGAAATCCCCCAGAGCCAATTGCACCGGCTGAGAATCCATCGCCTCACAATCCGCCTCTGCCATCAGTTTTGCAGCACGCACACCGATCAAACGCAACTTACGATGTCGAATCTGCGTTCGACGCAAATTTTGTCGCGCATAATGAATCAACTCTGCCGCAGCCACCACCGGAGCATCAACGGTGATATCTCTAGTTAGAATGGAGAAATCATCAAACCGCAATTTAATCCCTATCGTTTGCGCTCTATACCCCTTATGTCGCAAATCCTGCTCTAACTGCTCACAAATCGCCTGCAGCATTCTCGATAATTCATTTCTATCACGCCCCACATGCAAATCCCGAGAAAACGTGCGTTCTCTACTAATGGATTTAGGCTCAGAAGACAGTACAACCGGCCGAGAATCAATGCCTTGAGCCGCCTCTTTTAGCCACTGCGCATAGCTCAATCCAAAATGCTGTTGTAAAACAGCCGGATCAGCGGCAGCAATGTCTCCCACCGTATGTATATCTAGATCGGCTAATTTTCTTTGGGACTTAGGCCCAATGCCATTGACCTTAGACACCGCCAAAGGCCAGATAACTCGTGACACATCTGATTCATCTAATATACAAACCCCATTTGGTTTATGTAAATCAGAAGCAATTTTTGATAATAATTTATTTGGACTAATACCTATAGAGCAGGTTAATCCCGTGGCATTAAATACAGCCTGCTGCAACAAGCAAGCTAATTGTGCTGAATCTTGATCTAAATGACTTAAATCAATATAAATCTCATCAATACCTCTATTTTCAATTCGATCAGAGATTCTAGCAACAGCCTGTTTGAATAATCGAGAATAATGCCTATAGGCATTAAAGTTGGCTGGCAACAAATAAGCATCAGGCGCATATTGTGCCGCTTTCATTAAGCCCATCGCTGAAAAAACCCCTAAAGCTCGGGCTTCGTAGCTTGCCGTGGTCACTACACCGCGTCCAACATAATCACCTAATCGGGCGTAATGCCATGAACCATCCGATAATTGTCTTGGCTTATCAATATTACGCCCTCCAATTACCACCACTTTTCCTATTAGTTCGGGATAATACAATAACTCTACCGAGGCATAAAATGCATCCATATCCAAATGAGCAATGCGTCGCATGCTTATCATGAATTACCCTCTAGTTAACCCGCTATATGTGTGAATCGTCTATGCTTAACGTTGACGCCTTATATTAGGCTAAGGCACTATGAGAAAAAATCAATTCATACACCCAAGGAGATGCCTCTATGCATAAAAAGCTTTTAGTTGCTGCATTAACTGCAGCACTCTTTTTACCTGTTGCTGGCCAAGCCAAAACGTTACGCTGGGCAAGCCAAGGTGATATTTTAACCTTAGACCCGCATGCCCAAAACGAGGGTATGACCATTGCTGCTAGCAGCTATGTCTATGAACCCTTAGTCGAATACGATCAAGAATTTAAAATAACACCTGCGCTGGCTACAGAATGGGAGAACACTTCAGACACCATTTGGCGCTTTAAACTACGCGAGGGGGTCAAGTTTCACGATGGCTCAGACTTTACTGCTGATGACGTTGTATTCTCTATCCAGCGCGCCTTAGCCCCCACCTCTAACTTTAAAGCCTATGTCAATGGCATTAAAGAGGTACGCAAAGTTGATGACCACACGGTAGAACTAGAAACCGAAGGCCCAAACCCCGTGTTATTACGTCAGCTAACCAACGTATTCATTATGAGTAAAGCGTGGTCTGAGGCTAATAACGCCACCGCACCACAAGACTTTGCCAATCAACAAGAAACCTTTTCTGCTCGTAATACGAATGGCACAGGGGCCTACAAACTTGAGGGCCGTGAGGTCGATATCCGTACTACCTTTGTAGAAAACACAGACTGGTGGGGCAAAGACGCCAAACCGGGTAATGTGACTAAAATCGTCTACACCCCGATCAAACAAAACGCGACGCGTACTGCTGCCTTGTTATCCGGTGAGATCGATTTTGTTCTCGACCCCCCCGCTCAAGACTTGAATCGTATCAAGCAACAAGCCAAAGTCGTTGAGGGCAACGAATACCGCACCATTTACCTTGGTTTAGATCAAAAAAGTCCAGAACTAAAATACAGCTCTGTAAAAGGAGCAAACCCTTTTGCTGATTTGCGAGTTCGTCAGGCTCTCTATTTAGCCATAGATACCGAGGCCATTAAAAAAGCCGTCATGCGCGGCTCATCCTTACCAACCGGTACGATGATCGCCCCTCAGGTCAACGGCTGGACTGAAGAACTCGCTAAACGCCCTGCTCCAGATCTGGACAAAGCCAAATCCCTGCTCAAAGAGGCAGGCTATGGGCCAAATGAGCTCAGCTTCACTTTAGACTGCCCCAATAATCGTTATATTAATGACGAAGCTATTTGTCAGGCCGTCGTGGGAATGTGGGCTAAAGCGGGTGTAAAAGCCAACTTAAATGCAATGCCTCGTGCCACGTACTTCCCTAAAGTACAATCGGCTGACTCCAGCGCCTATATGTTTGGTTGGGGCGTACCCACTTTTGATGCGCTCTACACCATTCAAAGCCTAATACACAGTAAAGGTGAAGGCGCCGACGGCTCTTTTAACTTTGGTAACTATGAAAACGCCGAGGTAGATAAACTCATTGATCAAATTAAAATTGAGACCGATGAGGCCAAACGTACCGAAGCAATTCATAAAGTGCTTAAAATACATGCCGACGAAGTCGGTCATATCCCGCTACATGACCAGGTAATCCCTTGGGCGATGGGCAAAAACGTAAACGTAGTGCACCGAGCAGACAACCGTCTCACTCCGCACTGGGTGACCATTGATTAATAACTGAATAGGATCGTGGTGGTGGGCTTACCGTTCACCCCACGAGTCGCCCCCGTATGTTGGTATTTATTATTCGACGCCTGTTTCAAGCTGTGTTGGTGATGCTCACCGTTAGCTTGCTGGCGTTTATTTTGTTTAGATATATTGGTGACCCTGTCACCGCTATGCTCGGTCAAGATGCGACTGACGCAGATCGTATTGCGCTACGCGCTAGTTTGGGATTGGATCAATCCGCCTTAGTCCAGTTCTGGCACTTTGTACAAAATGCCATTCATGGCGAGTTTGGCCTGTCTTTACGTCAAGGTCAAAGTGTTTCAGAATTACTTAAAGACCGGCTTCCTGCTACCGTAGAGCTCTCTGTAGTAGCGGCTATCTTAGCCTTAGTCATTGGTCTGCCCTTAGGCGTTTACACCGCGTTAAATCGTAATGGCATGATCTCACAAGCCATTCTCGCCTTTTCGCTTCTAGGCATTTCCTTACCTACCTTTTTAATCGGAATCCTACTCATTTTGGTGATGTCCGTACAGCTAGGCTGGTTGCCCAGCTATGGTCGCGGAGACGTCTCGTACTTTGGTTGGTGGAGCACTGGCATGCTATCCATTGATGGCTGGAAACACTTAATCCTACCCGCCATTACCCTCTCTCTATTTCAGCTGACCTTAATTTTGCGATTGGTGCGCTCTGAAATGCTAGAGGTTTTACGCAGCGATTACATTAAATTTGCTCGCGCACGGGGCCTAAGTCAACGTGCCATCCATTTTGGCCATGCCCTAAAAAACACCATGGTCCCTGTCATTACCATCACCGGCTTACAACTGGGTGGCATTATCGCTTTTGCTATCGTTACCGAGACCGTATTCCAATGGCCGGGTATGGGTTTACTCTTTATCCAAGCCGTCCAGTTTGCTGACGTTCCCGTTATGGCGGCGTATCTGTGCTTAATTGCTTTAGTGTTCGTCTGTATTAACTTAATCGTAGATTTGCTCTACTTTGCTGTTGATCCCCGTCTGCGCGTGGGCTTAAACCGTGGGGGGAATCACTAATGGGTGCATTACACCGTTTTTGGGATAGTGATTTAGCTTGGGCTTGGCGTCATTCACCGGTTGCCATTTTTGGTACGGTAATGACGGCCCTCTTATTTATAGGCGCCTTTGGTGCGCCTTGGGTCGCCCCACACAACCCCTTTGATCTCGCCTCGATTAACCTAATGGATGCTCTACTGCCTCCGGTTTGGGAGGACGATGGCATCAGCACCTACCTTTTAGGCACAGATAGCCAAGGTCGAGATCTCTTCTCGTCCTTGCTTTACGGTACGCGAATTTCACTTTTAATTGGGATTGCGTCAGTAGCACTGGCCATGGTGGTAGGAATTATACTTGGGCTTATTGCAGGCTACGCCGGTGGGCGTATCGATGCGTTTATTATGCGCGTCGCCGATGTACAGCTCTCTTTTCCCGCTATTTTAATTGCCCTCTTAATTGACGGGGTAGCTCGGGCTGCTGTACCTCAAGAGCTGCTTGAGATCATTGCCTTTCCCGTCTTAGTCGGCGCAATTGCCTTAGCTGGCTGGCCTCAATATGCTCGTACAGTACGTGGTTCTGCCATGGTGGAAAAAAACCGAGAATATGTACAAGCAGCCAAAGTCATTGGCGTATCTGGCCCACGCATTATGTTTAATCATGTGCTACCAAACGTCATGGGGCCGGTTTTAGTATTAGCCACAGTGCATTTAGCCACAGCCATTATTACCGAGGCAACGCTCTCCTTTTTAGGCGTAGGCGTCCCCCCGACTTCACCCTCATTAGGAACCTTAATTCGCATAGGAAATGACTTCCTTTTTTCAGGTGAATGGTGGATTACCATCTTCCCGGGACTGGTCTTAATTTTACTTGTCCTTTCTGTGAACCTACTAGGTGATTGGTTGCGCGATGCGCTCAATCCACGATTGAACTGATATGAGCGCCTTACTCGAAGTCAAAAATCTAAACGTTGAATTCCCCACTCGTCGTGGGGTTCTCACCGCCTTAAATGACGTTTCCTTTAGTATTAACAATGGGGAAGTGCTAGGCGTAGTAGGAGAATCAGGTGCGGGCAAATCCTTAACCGGCAGCTCCATCATTGGACTCCTTGATCCCCCTGGGCGCATTGCTGGGGGTGAAATTCACTTTAACGGTAGACGTATAGACAATTTATCTGAGGCACGTATGCGCCGCATACGCGGGCGTGAAATTGGCGCTATTTTCCAAGACCCACTCACCTCATTAAATCCGTTATACACTGTCGGGCAACAGCTCACTGAAACCATCCAAACGCATTTGGACTTCACGCACAAACAAGCGCGTGAACGCGCAATAGAGCTTTTAGAGTCCACAGGCATACCAGCTGCTCGTGAGCGTATTGACCATTACCCACATCAGTTCTCAGGCGGTATGCGTCAACGGGTCGTCATTGCTTTAGCTCTAGCAGCAGAGCCCAAACTCATTGTGGCAGACGAGCCCACCACAGCCCTAGACGTTTCTATTCAAGCCCAGATCATTGATCTATTAAAAAATCTCTGTAAAGTCCACGGCACATCTGTGATGTTAATTACCCATGACATGGGTGTTATTGCAGAAACCGCAGACCGTGTTGCGGTTATGTATGCAGGACGAATCATTGAGATCGGCCCAGTGCAAGACGTGATACAGCGCCCTTTACACCCCTATACCACGGGCCTAATGCGTTCTATACCCGGCCTAGAGCCTGATGTAAAACGCCTAGAACAAATCCCAGGTAGTATGCCTCGCCTAAATGCGATCCCTAAAGGCTGTGCATTTAACCCCCGTTGTAAACATGTCATGGAACGTTGTCAGGTGGAGCGCCCAGAGCTCATGGAGGTCGCAGGGCGCCAAGTGGCCTGTTGGTTACACGAAGGAGAACTACTATGAATACGCCTTTAGTCGAGGTCAAAGACGCTGCGCGTTATTTTGATGTGTCGCCTTCGTGGTTAGAGCGCACTGTTTATCGTAAACCTAAGGTTCTACTACGTGCCGTAGATGGGGTAAGTTTCACCCTCAAAAAAGGCGAAACCTTAGCCTTAGTTGGCGAATCTGGCTGCGGTAAATCCACGGTGGCTCGATTGCTCACTGGTTTATATGGCCTAAGCCATGGCTCTATTCAATTTGATGGCATGAATATAGCCACCATGAACCACAGCCAAAAACAAGCAATGCGTCGCCGTTTACAAATGATTTTTCAAGATCCATACGCAAGCCTAAATCCACGTTGGCGTGTAGGTCGCATCATTGCAGAACCCTTAAATACGCACACCAAACTCAGTGCGACCGAGCAAGCAGAACGCGTCAGCGAACTGCTCACACAAGTCGGCCTTAACCCATCGGATCAGAATCGGTACCCACATCAATTTTCGGGGGGGCAACGCCAGCGTATTTCCATTGCACGCGCTCTAGCTCTCAACCCCGAATTTATTGTATGTGACGAGCCAACCTCAGCCTTAGATGTATCGGTGCAAGCTCAGGTACTCAACCTGATGAAAGACCTACAACAACGCTTGGGCCTTAGCTATTTATTCATCTCGCATAATCTGGCTGTTGTACACCATGTCGCAGACCGAGTGGGTGTTATGTATTTAGGCCGGATTGTAGAAATCGCAGATAGGGATACTCTGTTTGCAACCCCACTGCACCCTTATACACAGATGCTACTTGGTGCCATTCCTGACATGAGTGGTAGCGGCAAGGCACGTATCCCTGTCGCAGGAGAGGTCCCTAACCCACTTAACCCTCCTGCTGGGTGTACCTTCCACCCTCGCTGCCCCTTAGCGAATGACCGTTGTAAACAACAAAAACCGGAACTACGCCAACATAATGGCATTCAAATAGCCTGTCATGCCGTAGAAGAAGGACGCTCTTAACTCAAGATCGTTACACAATAAAAAAGGCACCTCAATGGTGCCTTTTTTATTTTTATAGCGACTATTATTTATCGGCAAAAGTATTCAAATGACAAGACAATACATCTGCAATCGCACGATCATCTAAACCTCGTGCGCGTAAATCAGCAGCTAATGCGTCCACATTCACATCCACCAATTGTCGGATTGCACCGCTTGGGCGATCTTCACGTTTAATACGAAAATTGAACTCTCGCTCTGGCGTGGAATACACCTGATAGCGCATAACCTCATCAATGTTATTTTGCGCATCAAACGTTAACACCACTGGTTCAATGTCAAACAATTGAGGCGTTTCTATATATTCGGTAGCACAAATAATGACTTGGTCACCACGCTGACAGGTTCGTGCAGCAGCGCCATTCAAAATACAACAACGTGAACCCGGTTCGCCATAAATCACATAGGTGCTAATGCGCGCCCCACTGTCTTTATTCCAAATTTCGACGAATTCCATGGGTAGAATGCCCGCCTCTGCGCACATATCGGGGTCCAAGGTAATAGAACCGTGGTAGTTCAAATCTGCACCCGTAATCGTAATACCATGCAGCTTTGCTCGAACAATTTTTTTCATGAAGATCACACTAAGAAGAAAGCGAATGGCCTTAATTATACGAATTTAACGGCAAGCTAGGGATAAAACTCATCGCTTACTAAGGCTTGAACCTCTGCGGGAGTTAAATAACGGGACTCGCCCAGAGCTAAATCCGCATCTAAGGCCACCGGCCCAATACGCTCGCGATGCAAAGTCAAAACCAAATTCCCCAGCGAAGCAAACATCCGTTTGACTTGGTGGTAACGCCCCTCTTGAATGGTCAAGCGGGCGGTACGCTCATCAATGCGCTCAAGCACAGCGGGTAATGTGGGTTTATCGTCCCCATTTAACAACACCCCCTCCTGAAATAAGCGCTCGGCGTGATCGGGCAAGGGTTCTGCTAAGGTCGCCACATAGACCTTGTCGCATTCCTGTTTGGGGGAAATAATTCGATGCGTCCAATGACCATCATCGGTGATTAGAATCAAACCCGTGGTGTCCACATCCAGTCGACCTACGGTATGCAACCGCTCACGTTTTTCGATGTCTAAAAGCGTCATTACGGATGGATACAGGCTATTTTTTAAGCTGCACTCATAGCCTGCCGGTTTATTTAGCATCAGGTAACGTAGTCCCACCAAGGCCAAAGGTTCCTCATCCCACATCACCACATCATCCTCGTTAAGGATATAAGCCCCTTTGGTGATGACCTCTCCATTCACCGTGATTTCACCGCTCTTGAGCACTTTACGTGCATCAGAGCGGCTAAGGTCGGTGCTTTCACTTAAAAACCTGTCCAGACGCATTCTATTTCCATTAAAATCTAAATATCAATATTGCCAGCTTGCAAAGCATGCTTTTCAATAAAGGCGCGACGTGGTTCAACCTCATCACCCATCAACGTCGTAAAGACCTGATCGGCAGAGATAGCGTCTTCGATCTGCACACGTAGTAAGCGACGCGCGGATGGGTCCATGGTGGTTTCCCATAGCTGATCCGGATTCATCTCACCTAGACCTTTATATCGCTGTTTAGATACGCCTCGTTCTGCTTCGGCACGTAACCACTGCACCGCATCACGGAAGTCCTCGATAGGCTGTTCTTTGGGGTTTTCGCCCTCTCCACGAGCGATCTTAGCGCCTTTACCGATCAACCCTAAGAAGGTTTCACCGGCACGCTTTAAGGTGAGGTAATCAGCACTCAACACAAAGGTTTTATCAAAAACACTGACGCGATGGTTACCATGATGCAAACGTCGCACAATGACTTGCCACGTGTCATTTTCTTCGTTTAGCTCGGCTCGCACCGCCACGTGATGAGGATTAGCGGGGTCTTGCAACATATCCTGTAAGGCTTGGGCCGACTGCACCGCTGCCTGCTCTGAGCTCAAGTCAATTTGCAAGCCCTCAGCCACCACAGATAAAGCCTCGCTATCGAACCAACGCCCCTGACGATTGATGACCTGATCAGCCAAGATGTACTGACGAACTAATTCCTCTAAGGTATCACCCGTAATCGGTTCCGCCCCGGCTTTAGGTGTTAACACGGCACCTTTCAGCGCTAAAGACAACATAAACTGGGCTTCTTCGGCATCATCTTTCAGATAACGCTCGGTACGACCCACTTTCACTTTATAAAGAGGAGGCTGAGCAATATAGATGTAACCACGCTCTACCAGTTCAGGCATTTGTCTATAAAGCAACGTCAGCAATAACGTACGAATGTGAGCACCATCCACGTCCGCATCCGTCATGATAATAATGCGATGGTAACGCAGCTTATCAATATCGAAATCGGGCCCAATACTCGTACCCAGAGCTGTAATCAACGTGGTAATTTGCTCACTGGCAATCAAACGATCAAAACGCGCTTTTTCTACGTTTAGTACTTTACCGCGCAACGGCAAAATAGCTTGGAATTTACGGTCTCGGCCTTGTTTGGCAGAGCCACCCGCCGAGTCCCCTTCCACAATATACAATTCAGATTTTGCAGGATCTTTTTCCTGACAGTCTGCCAGTTTTCCTGGCAAACCGGCCCCTTCTAGGACACTTTTACGGCGAGTTACCTCACGGGCTTTACGGGCCGCCTCACGGGCTCGAGCTGCCTCAATGACCTTGCTACATACAGCACGCGCATCAGCCGGATTTTCTAGCAACCAGGTCTCTAAGGTTCTGGCGACCGCATCCTCTACAGCTGGACGCACCTCGCTGGAAACCAGTTTATCTTTGGTCTGGCTACTGAACTTAGGCTCAGGAACTTTTACCGACAGAACACATGCTAAACCTTCACGCATGTCGTCACCCGTGGTGTCGACTTTGGCGCGTTTAGCCAGATCATTATCATTAATGTATTTATTCAACACACGGGTCATGGCGGCACGCAAGCCTGTTAGGTGGCTACCCCCATCACGCTGTGGAATATTATTGGTAAAACACAATACATTTTCAGCGTAGCTATCATTCCATTGCATAGCAATCTCTACGCCGACTAGCGTACCGCCCGCCTCAGACTCGGTAGTCACTGAGAACACGTTCGGATGTAAAACCGTTTTGCCATTATTGATGTATTCAACAAAGCCCTTTACACCACCTAAAAAAGCAAAGTTTTCCTCTTTGCCCTGACGTTCATCCACCAAACGAACTTTAACGCCATTATTTAGGAAAGACAGTTCACGTAGGCGTTTTGCCAAAATATCGTAGTGATAGTCTATATCTGTAAAAATTTCGCCGTCAGCCAAATAACGAACTAGAGTCCCGCTTTGCTCTGTTTCACCCACAATATGCAATGGAGCTTCACGTTCTCCACGCTGAAAGCGTAATTGATGCTCATGACCATTACGCCAAATTGTTAGCTCTAACCACTCGGATAAGGCGTTTACACATGACACACCCACACCGTGTAAACCACCAGAAACCTTATAGGAGTTTTGGTCGAACTTACCACCGGCATGCAGCTCGGTCATTACAATTTCAGCAGCACTACGGTGCTCTTCATCATCCCGGTGAATATCCGTAGGAATACCACGCCCATTATCACGGACTGAAATACTATTGTCAGAGTGAATCGTGACCACAATGTCATCACAATGACCAGCTAAAGCCTCGTCAATGGCGTTATCTACTACCTCGAACACCATGTGATGCAAACCAGTACCGTCGGAGGTGTCCCCTATGTACATGCCAGGGCGTTTACGAACCGCCTCTAGCCCTTTAAGCATCTTAATAGAATCCGCACCGTAATCGGGTTGGTTAGTCGTTGTTTGATCTGCCATGAATATAGTTACCTGTTTTGAGTCATAACGCTACGCCTATATAGGCGTAGCTACGGCTGCGTTAATCAGTATGAAACCAATCAAATACGCATCGGCATGACTACATATTTAAATGCGTCTTCTTCGGGTAGGGTGACTAATACAGATGCATTGGAATCGGGCTGTACCGACCAACGAATATCTTGGGTTTTAGTATTAGCCAATACGTCCAACAGATAGCTGACGTTAAAACCTACGTCTAAAGACTCGTACGCATAATCCACTTCAAGTTCTTCGCGGGCTTCTTCTTGCTCTGCATTAGATGCAGAGATTTTCATTAGGTTTTCACCTAATTGAATACGTACCCCACGCAATTTATCCGTAGTTAAAATCGCAGCCCGCTGCAAACTACCTTGCAATGCTTCGCGGTTAATCACGAAATGACGGGTGTAGGAGGTTGGAATAACACGCGTATAGTCGGGGAATTTACCTTCGACTAATTTCGTAATTAACTCTACCCCATCAAAATAAAAACGCATTTGACCTGCAGCGACTTCGATTTGTACCGGCACATCGGTATCACCTAAGAGACGCTGTAGCTCTAGCACTGTTTTACGTGGAACAATGACATCGTGACGGTCATCAATGCCTTGAGCATCTGCGGCATGGTGTGCAAGTCGGTGACCATCGGTAGCCACTGTACGGACTACGCCGGGCTCAAACACAAACAGCATGCCATTCAAATAATAACGGATGTCCTGTTGTGCCATCGCAAAATGCACAGAGTTTAATAAATGCTTAAAGGATTTTTGCTGCAACGCAAAAGAAACATCCCACTGAGCAGGCTGAGCTAATGTGGGGAAATCGCCAGCATCCATCGTCTGCAGCGCAAAGCGGCTACGTCCTGATTGAACTAATAATTTACCGTCTTCTAGTGTGAGGGAGACGTCACCGCTACCCGGTAAAGCACGCAAAATATCCAATAATTTACGTGCAGCTACTGTAGTAGAAACCATCTCATCACCCACACCAAAGTCAGCGTGTGTAGTGATCTGTACCTCTAGGTCTGTAGCAATAAAGGACACACGACTGCCCTCTTTGCGCAATAAGATATTTGCCAAAATAGGCAAGGTATGACGACGCTCGACAATCCCTACGACTGTCGTTAAAGGCTTGAGCAGCGCATCACGCGAGGCTTGTACGAGTAGCATAGTTATCCTTTTAGGGTTTGTTCTAAAACGTGTAAAGAATGATTGAGTTCGCTGTCTGAGCGACGAGCATCCCCTATTTTACGTACTGCATGCAGTACCGTGGTGTGATCTCTTCCACCAAATAAATCACCAATTTCCGGCAAGCTTTTTTGGGTTAATTCTTTAACCAAATACATCGCAATTTGACGCGGTACGGCAATATTAGCGGGACGACGCTTAGAGTACATGTCAGAAACTTTAATTTTATAAAAGTCCGCCACCGTTTTCTGAATGTTTTCGACTGTTATCTGACCATTCGACACAGAAAGCAAATCTTTCAATGCCTCTTTGCAGATTTCAACCGTTAATACATCCCGCTCGTGAAATCGAGCATAAGCCGCCACCGTGCGTAACGCGCCCTCTAGTTCACGCACATTACTACGTAAATGTTTAGCGATAAAAAAAGCGACCTCTTTAGGCATTGCTACGCCATCGTGCTGCGCTTTTCGCAGTAATATGGCAACCCGCATTTCTAGCTCCGGAGGCTCAATATGCACTGTTAAACCGGAATCGAAACGCGAAATTAAACGACTTTCAATATTCGATAGTTCTTTGGGATATGTGTCCGACGTGATGATAATTTGTTTGCGTTGAGCCACCATGGCCTCAAACGCATAGAAAAATTCCTCTTGGGTACGATTTTTACCCGCAAAAAATTGAATATCATCAATTAATAATAAGTCTAGCGAGTGGTAATAATGTTTGAACTCATCAAAAGCCTTACGCTGATAGGCTTTAACCACATCCGACACATACTGATCTGCATGTACATAACGTACTTTTACGCCTCGGCCCCGAGCTACCATGGCATTACCCACCGCATGAATCAAATGCGTTTTGCCTAAGCCAACCCCACCATATAAAAACAGCGGGTTATAAGACGTGCCTGGGTTTTCAGCGACCTGTAGGGCGGCAGCGCGAGCTAATTGATTGGCTTTACCCGTGACAAAGTTATCAAAACTAAGATCCGGATTAAGACGTGATTGATTGTTATTCCCCCCACCCACAGCCGAGCTAGCGGCGACAGTGGTAGCGGGAATGGCTTGCTCTGGAGAAAACACGGTAGGTATTGCAGGAATATCACCGGTTGCCGACTGAGCCTGTATACGTGCCTGTTGTATGCCTTGTGCGGTTATCAGCGGTTGTGGCGCAGCCGTAGATTGAGCTAGCTCTAGTTGAAGCTCTACTGGCGCACCAAACCACTCGGTCGCAATTTCTTGGATGCGGTGCGAAAAATTTTTTCGCACCCAATCTAACTTAAAACGATTAGGCGCAGACATGCGCAGCACGGACTGATCCTGATCAAAGCCCAAAGGCTCTAAGGGTTTAATCCAAGCGCTGATTTGTTGAGGAGGCAGGTCTTGCTCTAGACGTTGTACACAGGAAAGCCAAAACTCGTTCATTTTTTTCACTATAGTAAACCTTAATTCTACCGCTTAACCACAGACTTATCCACAGCCACGTCATGATTAAGGCTCTTTTATCCACAGGCTGATTTTTTTATAATTCCTTTCCCTACAAACAACAAAATACATAGGGCTTTGTCGCGCTTTAAGGTAAAATGCCGGGTACTCTATTAGCTTTGCGACTTTTACTATTGACTAAATAGCTAAAACTTGCTGAAATAATAGTCTTTTGTAGAATTTTTGTTGCCAGAAACCTAGTTTTTGCTGCAAAACGCCATCCTATTTATGATTTATCATCAATAAAAAGCGTTTTTTCAGGGGTTAGGTTCGGTCTTTAAGGCGTTTTCTGGCGGCACTTTTATTTGTGGACTAACCATGAAGCGCACATATCAACCATCAGTTACCCGTCGCAAACGCACGCACGGTTTTCGCATCCGCATGAAAACCCGTGGCGGCCGTGCCGTACTTAACGCTCGCCGCTCCAAAGGCCGCAAGCGTTTAGCCGTTTAATCGGCTGCAGGTGCCTTTGGGCACATACTGGAAAGGTCGCATCATCTAATGCGTACTGATTATCCAGCCTCTGCACGATTACATCGCCCCTCCGAATACGCCTTAGCCCTAAAGGGCAAGCGTATAGCACGAGGGGCTTTGTTCGTAATTAATACTCCTCGTCAACCAACGCCTAGTTCACAAGACACGGCAAGGCTTGGCTTAATCATTCCCAAACGCCTGGCAGCGAAAGCTGTTACACGCAACACCATAAAACGCGTCATCCGCGAAGCCTTTAGGTTACGACGTCCTGATTTAGCCCACAAAGATCTGGTTTTTAGATTGCACAGTAAAGTGCCTGAGTTATCTTTACGCCAACTACGCAAGCAAGTGCGGGACGAAGTCGATGGTTTATTGCAAAAGGTGCGGTAATGAAAATCCTCTTTATAGGCTGTGTGCGTTTTTACCAAATAGCGATAAGCCCTTGGCTTGGTCGTAATTGCCGGTATTTACCCACCTGTTCAGCCTATACTATCGAAGCCATTGAAACACACGGTGCTTGGCGTGGGGTATGGTTAGGTATTAAACGCATTAGTCGTTGCCACCCTTGGGGCGACAGCGGCTATGATCCTGTCCCACACAAAAAGCACTAACTCAATTCATCTACCCTACAAGCCGCCCATGAGTCGTACTCAATACTACCTAAATAATGACTTTGGCTTATTCTTTGTATAAACAGGCGCTATGGACATTCGACGCACCATCCTTTGGATGATCTTTTCCTTTTCGCTCCTGCTACTTTGGAACAACTGGCAAGAGCACAACGGCAAACCCTCTTTGTTTGCTAACACGCCAGCCGCTGAAGAGCAGGCTAATACGTCTTCAACAGCTGCAGCTGACCCGGCTGTTCCTCAAGGAATCGCTCCGACCTCAAGCACCCCTGACCTACCTAACCCTAGTTCAGTCAGCACCGCCTCTGAGATCACTACAGTCAGTACCGATGTATACAATCTGAGCTTTGATAGCATAGGCGCTCAACTCGTTAAGGCCGAATTAACTCAATTTGCCTCCCCTGACGAAAATACTGAGCACATGCTGCTTTTGAATAACTCAGCACAATCGACCTATATGGCTCAAACCGGTGTAGTGAATGCTCCGGCAGGTCAATCTTACCCTACACATCTAACCCCTTTCCGTTTGATCTCCAATGAGACAATACTGAATGGTGATACCTTAGATGTCGTGTTTGAAGCTACCGCTGACCAGGTTCGAGTCATCAAGACCTACACCCTAACAAAGGGCAGCTACGACATTAAAGTAACGCACACCATCGAAAACCAAGGTGAGCAAACCATTACTCCTTCTGTCTATCTACAGCTGTATCGTGATGGAAACAGCCCCTCGGACTCGTCTAAGCTATACCGTACCTATACAGGTCCAGTCGTCTATTCCGAGGCTGATAAATTTCAAAAAGTCGACTTCTCTGACATAGACAAAGGTAAAGCAAAATACACACAGTCCGCGAATAACGGCTGGGTCGGCATGGTGCAGCACTACTTTGCTAGCGCATGGGTGCCAGCAAATGGGGTCGAACGTAAAAACGAACTTCTACGTGTTGCCGATAATTTATACGCCGTTCGTACGATTGTGCCAGCAGGCCCTATTGCCGCAGGCCAATCTCAATCCTTAACCGCTGACTTATGGGTTGGTCCTCAAGATCAAAAAGCCATGAGCTCCGTTGCCAAAGGCCTTGATTTGGTCGTTGATTATGGCTGGCTAACCATTATCTCCAAACCCCTATTCACCATCTTGACATGGCTACACAGCTTGATTGGTAACTGGGGTTGGGCCATTGTATTGCTAACCGTTTTAATCAAATTAGCCTTCTACCCCTTGTCTGCTGCTAGCTACAAGTCAATGGCTAAAATGAAGCAAGTGACTCCTCGTATGCAAGCCATTCGAGAACAGCATGCAGGTGACAAAGTCAAACAAAACCAAGCCATGATGGAGCTATACCGCAATGAGAAAATTAATCCATTAGGTGGCTGTTTACCTATGGTTATTCAAATTCCGGTCTTTATTGCTCTGTACTGGGTCTTACTGGGTAGTGTCGAAATGCGTGGGGCTCCATGGGCTCTATGGATTCACGACTTATCCGCTCGTGATCCATGGATGATTCTACCTGCTATAATGATGCTCACCATGTTCTTGCAGATCAAATTGAACCCCACTCCTCCAGATCCAATGCAAGCTAAGGTCATGATGATCATGCCACTTGTTTTTGGTGGAATGATGTTCTTCTTCCCTGCTGGTTTGGTGCTTTACTGGGTAGTCAACAACGCGTTGTCCATTGCTCAACAGCAATACATCAACCGTAAAATAGCCAACTCAGAACAAGCGAAAAAAGTCGGTTAATCACCGGTTTTAACGTACTCAAAATAGCCTCAGCCATCTTCAGCTGAGGCTATTTTTTTGACTAATCATTAGTTATTAACTATCGGCCTGTTTAGTTTATTTAATTTTCATTATCAGGAACAATCACTTACACTAACGATGAAAACCCACCCCTTATTACTCGGAACTGACATGACAAAAAAATCCACTATCACTACAGCTGCAGGCAGACCTGTAAGCCACAATAACAACTCAATGACGGCAGGCCCCCGAGGGCCAGTGTTAATGCAAGACACTTGGCTACTGGAAAAACTCGCTCACTTCAACCGTGAGCGTATTCCAGAGCGCGTCGTACATGCCAAGGGCGCAGGGGCATTTGGAACATTTACTGTCACCCATGACATTAGCCAATACAGCTGTGCTGACGTATTTAAAATGGGCAAAAAAACTCCTTTATTAGCCCGTTTTTCTACGGTTGCAGGCGAGGCGGGTGCGGCTGATGCCGAGCGTGATGTACGTGGTTTTTCTTTTAAATTTTATACTGACGAAGGCAACTGGGATATGGTGGGAAATAACACCCCAGTCTTCTTTATCCGTGATCCCCTAAAGTTCCCTGACTTTATTCACACTCAAAAACGGGAGCCTCATACTCATTTACGTAATATGAATGCGGCATGGGATTTTTGGTCACTTAGCCCTGAATCATTACACCAAGTCACAATTCTAATGAGTGATCGAGGTCTACCCAAAAACTTCCGCCAAATTCATGGTTTTGGCTCACACACATACAGCCTAATCAACGCTCAAGGAGTACGTCACTGGGTTAAATTTCACTTTAAATCCCAGCAAGGCATTGCGAATTACACCAACGAAGAAGCTGAAAAAATTGTGGGATCAGACCGAGAAAGTGCTATTCGTGACTTATATGAAAACATCGAAGCCAACAATTTCCCACGTTGGAATCTACGCATTCAGGTCATGAGCGAAGAGCAAGCCTTGAACTACCATCTAAACCCCTTTGACTTAACCAAAGTATGGCCTCATGGCGACTTTCCTTTAATTGATGTAGGGGTTGTGGAGCTCAACCAAAACCCTGATAACTACTTTGCTCAAGTCGAACAAGCCGCCTTCTCGCCTGCAAATATCGTACCTGGTATCGGCTATTCTCCGGACCGAATGCTACAAGGTCGTTTGTTTGCTTATGGCGATACACAACGCTACCGTTTGGGTATCAATCACAATCAAATTCCAGTCAATGCCCCCCGCTGCCCTTTCCATAATAGCTTCCATCGTGATGGGGCCATGCGTGTTGATGACAATCAGAGCAACAAGCCTAACTATGAGCCTAATAGCGAAAACACATGGCAAGAATCTCATTACCAAGAGCCTCCTTTAGCTTTAGATGGCAAAGCCGCAGAGCACTGGGATCACAGAGAAGACAGTGACTATTATTCACAACCAGGGGATCTATTTCGACTCATGAACGCAGATCAGCAACAGCAACTATTTAATAATATTGCTGCAGCCATGGAAGGGGTAGCAGATGCTATTATTGAGCGTCAACTCCAACACTTTCACCTAGCAGATCCTGCCTACGCCCAAGGGGTACGCCACGCGCTTGCTAAACGCAACGCCTAACCGTATTTCCATAGGACTATGTCGTTTCTGCACTGATACTACCCTATGAGCGCAATCACGTCTTATCCTATCGCTGCCATTACCACCGCCCCTGGTCGCGGTGGTATTGGTATAGTTCGTATTTCTGGCCCAGATCTCAGCGGCTTTATCCACTCTTTCTTTGCCCAAGAACTACGTCCCCGCCATGCCCATTTTTTAGCCTTTCTTGATGCTGACGGCCAAGCCATCGACGAGGGGATTGCGCTGTATTTTAAAGGGCCAAATTCTTATACCGGCGAAGACATTCTAGAACTACAAGGTCACGGAGGCACAGCCGTTCTACGACGTGTTTTAAACCGATGCTTTGAGGTCGGAGCCGCATTTGACCTACGCCACGCCGCTCCCGGTGAATTCACACAGCGCGCCTTTCTCAATGACCGTCTTGACTTAGCTCAGGCAGAGGCCGTTGCTGACTTAATTGATGCCTCCTCAGAGGCTGCTGCCAAAGGGGCTATGGCTTCATTAAGCGGTGCTTTTTCTCAACAAATCAATAACTTAGCAGATAAAATTATTCATTTACGGATGCTAGTAGAGGCAACGCTTGATTTTCCCGAAGAGGAAATTGATTTCCTAGAAAAATACCAAGCGGCAGATCAATTACGTCATATTGATGGACAACTTCAGCAGTTACGCCTTTTAGCTAAACAAGGCCAAGTCATGCGTGACGGACTGCATGTGGTCTTAGCAGGACAACCGAATGTAGGTAAATCCAGCTTACTTAATGCTTTAGCCGGGGATGATATTGCAATTGTGACAGACATCGCGGGGACCACTAGAGACCGAGTCACACAATTAATTCATATCGAAGGCATTCCTATTCATATCGTGGATACGGCAGGTTTGCGTGAAACCGACGACACCGTCGAAAGTATTGGTATACAACGTAGCTGGCAAGAGATTGCTAAAGCAAACGTGATCTTGCATTTATTGGATGGACGGCAACCTAATGACAACTCAGACCATGACATTATGGAACGTTTGCCTAAACACACTCCTACTCTGCAGATATTTAATAAATGTGACCTATTAAGTGCAGACCAACAAAACGCACTACCAAACGATAATAAGAATCATTTACAAATATCAGCGCAAACAGGGATGGGTTTAGATGAATTACGTCAACGCCTACTCCAGATAGCAGGTTGGTCAGCTAATGCAGAGTCTCCGTGGCTTGCTCGTGAACGACACTTGCACGCACTCGAGCGTTGTAACGATCACCTTAAAATGGCACAGTTCCACGCTAAACATGATGATCAGATTTTAGATCTATTCGCCGAAGAACTACGACTTGCTCATAATGAGCTTTG
>NZ_CANRIC010000002.1:0-85592 GCF_947630565.1 uncultured Paenalcaligenes sp. | reverse complement strand
CTAGAAATTTTAAAATAGATTGATTAACAGAGGGGTGAAAACGCATGCCGCCTTTGTAAGGGCCTATTGCGTTGTTATGTTGCACTCGGAAAGCGCGATTGACGTGTGTTTGGCCTTGATCATCAACCCAAGTAACGCGAAATTGAAAAACGCGGTCAGGTTCAGATAGACGTTCGAGTAGACCAAAGTCCGCGTATTCGGGATGATCTTCCAGAAAAGGCCAAAGGCTTTGGTAAACCTCTTGGACAGCTTGTATAAATTCTGGTTGATGGGGATCTCGTTGTTGCAGATGCTGGAGAAATTGCGTCAAAGTTGCGGTTTTCATGAGTTTATCCTGTATGGAAAACACTGAGTAGCCTGATCAAAAAACCATAAGCTCAGCTAAGTAAAAGAAGTCATTAATAAACCTAAGGCAATGCCATTCGTCTTAGGGCAGAAAATAAATAAGCCTCTATAAAAGAGGCTTATTTATTATGTACTATTTTTTCATCATTTCGAAGAATTCTGTATTGGTTTTTGTTGCACGAACCTTATCAAGTATAAAGTCCATGGAATCAACCTCGTCCATATCATGGATGAATTTGCGCAATACCCAGATTTTTTGCAGTAAATCTGGCTTGATGAGAAGTTCTTCGCGGCGAGTACTTGTTTTATTGAGGTTAATGGCTGGATACATACGTTTTTCAGCCAAGCGACGTTCAAGGTGAATTTCAGAGTTACCTGTACCCTTGAATTCCTCGTAGATGACCTCGTCCATACGGCTACCGGTTTCGATTAGAGCCGTACCGATAATGGTTAAGGAGCCGCCTTCTTCGAGATTACGAGCCGCCCCAAAGAAACGTTTAGGACGTTGCAAAGCGTTGGCATCTACACCACCAGTTAGCACTTTGCCTGAGGACGGCACCACCGTATTGTAAGCACGAGCTAAACGAGTAATGGAGTCCAATAAAATAACGACGTCTTTTTTCAGTTCTACAAGACGTTTTGCTTTTTCAATGACCATTTCTGCCACTTGAACGTGGCGGGTGGCTGGCTCGTCAAAGGTAGAAGCGACCACCTCACCGCGTACAGTGCGTTGCATCTCTGTCACTTCTTCGGGGCGCTCATCCACCAAAAGAACGATCAAGATTGCATCGGGATTGTTGGCGGTAATTGCATGAGCCATGTGCTGCATCATCACGGTTTTACCGGATTTGGGACTGGCTACAATTAAAGCACGTTGGCCTTTACCAATAGGAGCAAAAATATCCAGGATACGGCCTGTAATGTTTTCTTCGCTCTTGATGTCACGTTCTAGGCGCATCGGTTGATTTGGGTGCAGAGGGGTCAGGTTTTCAAACATAATACGATGTTTGATGGCCTCCGGCTGCATGCCGTTGACTTTGTCTACTTTGACAAGTGCAAAATAGCGTTCACCGTCTTTAGGGGTACGTACTTCGCCTTCGATGGAGTCCCCAGTGTGTAAGTTGAATCGACGAATTTGTGAAGGAGAGATATAAATATCGTCGGTGCTAGCTAGATAAGAGGTTTCGGGAGAGCGTAAAAAACCAAAACCGTCTGGTAATACTTCGAGTACGCCATCGCCAAAAATTTGTTCGCCTTGTTTAGCGCGTTTTTTCATAATTGCAAACATAAGTTCTTGTTTGCGCATGCGATTAGCGTTGTCGATGTCTAGGCTTGCAGCCATTTCTAGCAGCTGCGAGACGTGCAGAGCTTTTAGTTCGTTGAGATGCATGAGAAGAAAAGAAGGGAATCAGCCAACGGCGGCGAGCCAAGAGCAGGCTCGCGCAGAAATTGTTGTTTATAAAGAATTATCGAGGAGTTCTTGTAGCTGTGATTTAGAAAGCGCGCCAACTTTAGTTTCAGTTGGTTGACCATCCTTAAACAGCATTAAGGTAGGAATACCACGAATGCCAAATTTAGCGGCTGTTTCGGGGTTTTCATCTACGTTTAGTTTTGCAATAGTAACACGGCCTGCGTATTGTTCAGCAACTTCGTCCAAAATAGGGGCAATCGCCTTACATGGGCCACACCAAGCGGCCCAGTAATCGACTAATACGGGTTGACCAGACTGTAACACGTCTTCAGAAAAAGACGCATCGGATACGTTTTTAATGTTTTGGCTCATGGCATTATTTTATGAGTAAAAAAGGAAATGGTTCAATACACTATACGAGAAGGCGAGGACATAGCACAATGAAAGCAAGGCCTATGCCCGCTATTGTTGTGCTTAATCTACAGCATGCCATAACAATCGTACTATGTGTGCGGCTAAATGGGGATGTGGAAAGTCACATCTAGGTTAAATACAGGTAGCGACGCAGAGTTCGTGAAAAGTTCGTAAAATAGATTTTTTACCGATTGATAGAGATTAGATAGTGTCTAAGTCCAATTACGATGAATCATCAATTCGGGTGTTGAAAGGTTTAGAGCCTGTGCGTCAACGTCCGGGCATGTATACCCGCACTGATAACCCTTTGCATATTATACAAGAGGTTATTGATAATGCGGCAGACGAAGCCCTTGCTGGGTATGCCAAACAAATTATTGTTACGTTACATAAAGACCAAAGTATCTCCGTTGCTGATGATGGTCGCGGTATTCCCGTAGGGTTACACCCCGAAGAAAATGCGCCAGTGGTTGAGCTGGTTTTTACACGTTTACACGCAGGGGGTAAGTTCGATAAGAAAGACGGTGGGGCTTATGCTTTTTCGGGGGGACTACACGGTGTTGGGGTTTCTGTTACCAATGCGTTGTCGACTCGATTAGAGGTGCAGGTTTGGCGTCAGGGCGAAATACACCAGATTAGTTTTGCCGATGGAAATCTGCTGGAACCCTTGCATATAGCGGGCAGCGCACCTAAACGTAAAACAGGAACCTTAGTTCGGGCTTGGCCTGATGCGCAGTATTTTGATGTGCCAACTATCCCTCTTGCAGAGCTTAAACATGTACTGCGCAGCAAAGCTGTTTTGCTCAGTGGTACGACTGTTACACTCATAAACGAAAGAACTGGCGAGAAATTAGAGTGGTGCTATGAGAGTGGGTTAAGTGGTTATTTACAAGAGTCACTCCATGACCAAGAGCTATTTATTCCTTTATTTGTGGGGGCTCAGTTTGCCACAGCAGATGATGAGAATTATGCCTTAGGCGAGGGCGCGGAATGGGTCGTAGCGTGGACACTTGAGGGCGCGGTTGTACGCGAGTCTTTTGTAAACTTGATTGCTACCCCAGCCGGTGGAACTCATGAGGCTGGTTTACGCGATGGTTTATATCAGGCGGTAAAAAACTTTGCTGATTTGCATAGCTTATTACCTAAAGGCTTACGCCTATTACCCGAAGACGTATTCGCACGCGTTAGTTTTGTTCTTTCTGCCAAGATCCTAGACCCTCAGTTTCAAGGGCAAATTAAAGAGCGTTTAAATAGCCGTGATGCGGTGCGCATGATTAGTACATTTGTACGAAATGCGTTGGAGTTGCGCTTGAATACAGAGGTCGATGAGGGTAAAAAGCTAGCTGATTTAGTGATTCGTCATGCTCAAGCGCGTGTGCGATCTACTCAGCGAGTAGAAAAACGTAAAAGCTCGGGTGTAGCCGTGTTACCTGGCAAATTGACCGATTGTGAGTCCCATGATGTGAGTCGCACAGAGTTATTTTTAGTCGAGGGAGACTCAGCCGGTGGATCTGCCAAAATGGGCCGAGACAAATCCTTTCAGGCGATTTTGCCATTGCGGGGTAAAGTCTTAAATTCATGGGAAGTGGATCAAGACCGTTTATTTGCTAATCAAGAAATTCACGATATTTCAGTGGCAATTGGGGTGGACCCGCATCAGGCCACTGATAGCCCGGATTTATCGGGTCTGCGTTATGGGAAAATATGTATTTTGTCTGATGCGGATGTGGATGGGTCACATATTCAAGTGTTATTGCTCACTTTGTTTTTCCGACATTTTCCTGCGTTAATTCAAGCTGGACATATTTTTGTGGCTAGACCGCCTTTATTTCGCTTGGATGTTCCTGCCGTTGGAAAACGCCCTGCGCGTAAAGTCTACTGCTTAGATCAG
Organism: uncultured Paenalcaligenes sp.; assembly: GCF_947630565.1. Classification (NCBI taxonomy): domain Bacteria; kingdom Pseudomonadati; phylum Pseudomonadota; class Betaproteobacteria; order Burkholderiales; family Alcaligenaceae; genus Paenalcaligenes; species uncultured Paenalcaligenes sp. The sequence goes on along the minus strand of NZ_CANRIC010000002.1, from coordinate 81,531 downwards.
GCCGAATTAGATAGCGCTATTGATAAATTACGCAAAGAAAAAGTACGTGAGGACTCATGGGCGATTAGTCGATTTAAAGGCTTAGGTGAAATGAGTGCCGAGCAGTTATGGGATACCACCATGAATCCAGACACACGACGTTTGATGCCTGTTCATCATGGACTACAAGGTGTGGCTGGATCTGAGCAAATGTTTGAGATGCTCATGGCACGTAGCGAGGCTTCACAGCGACGTAGCTGGTTAGAGTCCAAAGGTAATTTAGCTGATGTTGATATTTAATTATTTTGTAAAGCATTACGTAGGAAAACTATGATGCAACCTGATTTGTTTGCATCGGGGGCGCAAGAGGCTCCCGCTGCGGTGACTGTGGCTGAAAATGACGAGGCCATCACCCTAGCTCAATATGCAGAACAAGCGTATTTGGACTATGCCGTTTCTGTAGTGAAAGGGCGGGCTCTTCCAGATGTGTCTGACGGTCAAAAGCCGGTACAGCGTAGAATTCTATATGCCATGAATGCAATGGGTTTAGCCGCAGGCGCTAAACCCGTTAAATCTGCTCGTGTGGTGGGTGATGTACTAGGTAAATATCACCCGCATGGTGATCAGGCGGCTTATGATGCGATGGTACGCATGGCCCAAAGCTTTGTGTTGCGTTACCCCCTAGTTGATGGGCAAGGTAACTTTGGCTCTAGAGATGGTGATAATGCGGCTGCCATGCGTTATACCGAAGCTCGACTCACCCCGTTTGCGAACTTATTGTTAGACGAACTCGGTGAGGGCACGGTAGCCTTTGAACCTAATTATGATGGTTCACAAAAAGAACCGGTTCTGTTACCGGCGCGCTTACCTATTGTGCTTTTAAATGGAGCGTCAGGGATTGCGGTAGGGATGGCCACAGAGATCCCTCCACATCATTTAGGTGAAATTGCTGCGGCTTGTATTGCTTTGCTTGATGATTCTGATTTGTCTGATGAGGCGTTTTACGCCATGATTCCGGGGCCGGATTTTCCAGGCGGTGGACAAATTATTTCTTCTGCACAAGAGATACAGACCATTTATAAGCAGGGCCGGGGTTCCATTAAAGTACGAGCTCGTTGGGAAATAGAGGAGTTAGCCCGTGGTCAATGGCAGCTGGTGGTTAAAGAATTACCACCCGGGGCATCTACGCAAAAGATTCTTGAGGAAATAGAGGAAAAAACAAACCCTCGTATTCGAGCAGGCCGTAAAGCCTTGACGGCAGATCAGCAGCAAACGCGTGCTTTATTGCTCGGGTTATTAGATGCTGTACGTGATGAGTCAGGCAAAGACGACCCTATCCGTTTGGTGTTTGAGCCTAAGTCTAGCCGTATTGATAGAGATGAATTTATCAATACCTTATTAGCGCAAACCAGCATGGAAGGTAACAGCAGTATTAACTTAGTGAGTATTGGTATAGATGGTAGGCCCGGGCAGCGTACTTTACGTCAGATGCTTGAACAATGGCTTGTTTTCCGTGCTGATACGGTGCGTAAGCGCACGCAATATCGTTTAGATAAAGTCACCGATCGTATTCATATACTAGAGGGGCGGATGACGGTATATCTAGACGTAGATGCTGTTATTCAAACCATTCGTGATGCAGATGAGCCTAAAGTTGCCCTTATGGAACGCTTTGCGTTAACAGAGCGCCAAGCTGAGGATATTCTTGAGATGCGCTTGCGTCAATTGGCGCGTCTTGAGGGGTTTAAAATTGAACAAGAGCTAGCCAAGCAACGTAAAGAGCAAACGGCCTTACAAAAACTACTAGATAGTAAAACGGCCTTTAAGCGATTGCTAATAAAAGAAATTGAAAGTGATGCTAAAACGTTCACTGATACGCGTCGTACTTTGATTCAAGAAGCTGAGCGTGCTGTTTTAGAAAATAAAGTGATTGATGAGCCCACAACTGTGATTATGTCTCAACAGGGTTGGCTACGACGACGTCAAGGGCATGGACATGATGTCCAGCAATTTAACTTTAAAAGTGGTGATAGCTATTACGATGCACGTGAATGTCGTAGTACTGATGAGCTCATTGCTATCGGAGCAGATGGGCGTGTTTATAATGTGGCCGTGGCAGATTTGCCCTCAGCCCGAGGTGATGGCCAGCCTATTACTGCTCTAGCAGACGTGAATAGTGCCGCACCTATCGTGCAAATGGTGGTGGGCGATAGTAAACAAAAATTACTAATCGGGGCTAAAAGTGGTTATGGATTTGTGACTAAGCTAGGTGATATGTCTACACGTCAGCGTGCGGGTAAACAATTTATCACGGTCACTGAGGACGATACCTTGTTAGCTCCTTTATATGTTGCACCTAACCATACCTTATTAGCGCTACTTAGTGCCGCTGGGCGATTTTTAATTATTGATATAGCGGAACTACGAGAGTTAAGCGGTGGTGGCCGAGGTACAAAGTTGATGGATTTAGACGACGGTGATGAAATTGTTCAGTGGGCCACTGGGCCAGAGACTGGATTTGTGTTGTCTGGTGTCTATCGTCGTCGTCAAACAGATTGGGATATTACCGGATCTGTTTTGGAATCCTACCAAGCTAAGCGCGCCCGTAAAGGAAAAACGCTTGAACGTAAAATAAGCGATGCAGTCTTAAAAGCTGCAGTGATAACGGAATAAAAAAATGAGCTATAAAATTACAGTAGAGCCCTCTGGTTTATCTTTTGAGGTTAAACCTGGGCAAAATATTTTAGATGCCGCTTTAGAGGCTGAAATCGTTTTACCCTATAGTTGCAGAGGGGGCGGATGCTCCACCTGTAAAGGTAAGGTCTTAGAGGGTGAGTTCGAGGCCGGAGAGGCACCCCAACATATTCTAGAACAAGCAGATTTAGACCAAGGTTATACCTTGATGTGTCAGGCACAACCTAAATCTGATATGCGAATTGAGTCACCTCAAGCTCGTTTAACCACTGATATTCAGGTGAGAAAATTACCAGCCCGGGTGATGGAAATGGAGCGCATTAATGATGATGTGATGCGTTTAACCTTGCAACTACCTCCAGGCCAGCCTTTGATGTATTACGCTGGGCAGTACATGGAGGTGATCATGAAAGACGGTCGTCGTCGTAGTTACTCCATGGCGAACCCTCCTCAGGAAAATAATCAGATTGAGTTGCATATTCGTCATATGCCTGGTGGTGCGTTTACCGATCATGTGTTTGGTCTCACTGAGCCAGCAATGAAAGAGCGAGGCATGCTTCGTGCAGAGGCTCCTTTTGGCTCCTTCTTTTTACGTGAAGAAAGCACTAAGCCTTTAATTTTCCTTGCAAGTGGTACAGGGTTTGCGCCAATCAAAGCCTTGGTTGAACACATGCAGCAAAAAAATATTCAACGTGAAATTCGTTTTTACTGGGGTGGTCGTCGACCCAAAGACATCTATATGATGGAGCTGGCTCAGCAGTGGGAAAAAGAGATTCCCAATTTTACTTTTGTGCCTGTGGTATCGAATGCCTTGGCTGAGGACAACTGGACGGGTCGCACAGGCTTTGTCCACCATGCCGTGGTTGAGGATATGAATGATCTATCCGGCTGGGAGGTCTACGCATGTGGAGCACCAATTATGGTTGAAAGTGCACAAAAAGACTTTGTGGAAAAGTGTGGGCTAGATGCAGCCGTGTTTTATGCAGATGCCTTTACTTCTGAGGCCGATTTAGCTTCCTAATAGGTTGACTTAAAACATGCGCCATTGATAGCGCATGTTGTTTTTAGCGGAGCTTCTATGAAAATAGTCGTATTAGGTAGTGGGGTCATCGGTATCACGAGTGCGTGGTGGTTAGCCCAAGACGGTCATGAGGTGACTGTCATTGATCGTATGTCTGGGCCAGGCCAAGACACAACGCGTGCATGCGGGGGCTTATTATCGGCGTCCTACTCTGAGCCTTGGGCTACCCCAGAGGCTCCGTGGCGATTATTACGCTGGTTATTAAAGGATGATGCTCCACTGTTATTTAGGCCATCCTTGGATCGTAAACAGTGGTTATGGAGTCTGGCTTTCTTGCGAGAGTGTGCGCCATCTCGATTCGAGGCTAACTTACGCGCTATGGTACGACTAGCTGAGTACAGTCGCTCTACCTTGAATCAGCTACGTCAGCAGCTAAAAATAGATTATGAATACCATGATAGTGGTATTCTCAGCTTTTATAGAGATGAGCGTAGTTTTGATGAGTCTCAGGATCGGGTAGATCGTTTAAGAGATCTAGGTGTGGATCGACGGGTGCTTAGCCCCGCCGAGGTGATCGCGCTAGAGCCCACTTTAGCCTCGGTAAAAGACCAAATAGTCGGAGGGGACTATTGCAGTGAGGACGAGTCAGGTGACGCGTATGGCTTTAGCAAGCAGTTAGCCCAGCAGGCTCAAAACAAAGGGGTGCAGTTTCTGTATAACCATGAAGTAGTTAGATTGCTTTATACCGATGGTAAAATCACTTCAGCTGAAGTGATTGACGATCAAGGCAATTACCAACACATCAAGGCCGATTTGTTTGTGGTGTCCATGGGGGCTTATAGCCCATTATTGCTTGAGCCACTAGGTGTGACGTGTCAGGTTTATCCAGCAAAGGGATATTCAGCTACCTTTACGATTCTTGACTCAGAGGCAACACCTAAAGCAAATTTGACGGATATGGCAAGTCGCTTGGTGTATTCGCGTATGGGCAATCAGTTACGGGTAGCTGGACTTGCTGAGCTCAGTGGTTATAACAAGGCATTAAGTACAAAACGTTGCAATATGATGGTTAAACAAACCAAAGTTTTGTTTCCAAACGGGCTTGATTTTGATAATGTGCAGTTTTGGTCTGGACTACGTCCAGCGACACCATCCAATACTCCTCTAATTGGACGGACGCATATCAAAAATCTTTATTTGAACACCGGGCATGGCACTTTAGGGTGGACAATGGCAGCGGGTTCAGGGCGTGCTTTGGCTGATTTGATCGCAAATCGTCAACCCGAGCCAGAATTTCCTTTTTTGCATTGAAGGGCATATGAATACTCATTCTTTATTTACACCTAAGCGTCTAGGTTGTGCATTGTTCACGGCTTTTGCTGGGTTAGCTTTTTCCTCTACAGCCTGGTCAGCCACAGACATTCAGGTTTGGTATAGCTTGAATGATCAGAATAAAAAAATCTTTGAGCAACTGGTTAAAGATTTTAATAAACAAAGTAAAGATGCACAGGTCAAAACCAAAGCATTCGATACCGAAGCCGATTTGGATGCGGCCCTAAGCCTAACGGCCGATAAAGAACGTCCGCAGTTAGTGCAATTGCCAGAGGTATCTGGATTAGATGATGTTTCAACACGCTCTTATATTTGGCCATTGCATCAGGCTTTAGCTAAAAACCCAGTTAAAAATGCACGTTGGTTCCTGCCTGCGGAAAACAACTTTATGCACGACGCCAGAGGCAACCTATTGGCGCTGCCTATGATGGCAGAAATTCCGGTTATGTATTACAACGTAGATGCATTTAAAAAAGCAGGGTTAACGCCACAGCAGCCATCTAGAGCCTGGTTAGAGCTTCAAGAGCAGTTAGTGACTTTGGCTAATAATGGTTCACGTCGTTGTCCGTTGACATCAGATCAACCCGTGTCAATTAACTTAGAAAACTTAGCTGCCGTTAATAAGCAGTTTTATGCTGGCGCTGACAATAGAGCCAAAGCCGGTTTTAACTTTGACACGATGTATATTCGCCACCTTTCAACGATGATTAGTTGGGTGCGAAGTGAAATCATGGTTCATCCCTCTGAGGGGCCACAGTCACCGAAGCGCTTTGAGAGTGGTGAGTGCGCGGTGTTTTTGTCTAACTCAGGTAATCTAGGAGAATTTGCTGCACAACGAAAATTAGATTTTTCAGTCAGCGGTATTCCGTATTACCCACAAGTAACCGCCACACCAGGTAATCCGTTTGTCACTGGCTCTGGCCTGTGGTTAACCAAAGGACACAGTGCTGAGCATGACAAGGCCAGTACGGATTTTATTGGTTGGTTAGCGCAGACAGCTAATGCCGCTAAATGGTACCAGGACACCGGGTTTTTACCTCTGACGCACGAGGCTTTTAATGCAACAGATGCGAGCTACTACAGCAAATTAGGCGAGTGGAGAAACTTGGTTGCTGCTTATGGGCAAAAACCAGAAAACACCACGCGTGGTTTTAGAGTACATAACTACCATCAGATTCGAGCTATTTTTAATACCACTCTTGAAAATGCTTTAGATGGCAAACAGTCCGCCATGACCGCTTTACAAACAGCGGCCACCGAGGCGAATAAACTGATTAAGCAGAAATAAGATAAAAAAATCCTACGTATAAATACAATCTAGGCATAGCTTTAGTTTGTCTTCAAGATAGCACTCATGATCTGAGTGCTATTTTTTTGGAGGCGAACATGATCAAGACAATACTAGGGGTAGCGCTATTAACCACAACTTTAACCGCGTGCGAACATACCCACTCGTGGGCGCAGACCTTTTCTTTTATGCAGCCCATAAAAAAAGAGGCATCGCAGTATGATTTTAATTGGCGCCTGTCCGGGGATCGAGAGGTAGCTCCTCTACAAGTCTTTAGTGCCAACAATCAATTGTGGTTACAGTTTGCTGTAGAGCAAAATATCCCAGCTATTTTTGCCTTAGAAAATGGGCGTCATATTCCCCTCAGTTATAAACGCTCTGATCCTTATATTATTGTTTCAGGGGCATGGCAGCATTTATTGTTTAGAGGCGCAGCGTTACAGGCGCAAGCTCATTATAGTCCTCCTGCTTTAAGCTCCGCCTTACAGTCGCCAATCACTGAGCAGCCCGATGCGGTTGCCTCTGTCTCAGTGGTAGATGCCATGCCGCCGCCATCTTCCTTGAAAGCAGATGGTGTAGATGACGTAACTCTCACAGATACTGGGTCTCTCCCTACACACTCTCAGCCAGTGGCCGCATTTGCTGTGGCAGAAATTCCTTTTAGTGTGGCTCCTAATGATGGCACGATACGTCAGGCATTAAAGCGTTGGGCACAACGAGATGGCTGGGTCTTTTTGGATCAACACTGGGAGGTCGAAGTCGATTTTCCAATTGTTTCGTCTGCCTTATTTAGTGCTGAGTTTAATGACGCCGTTACGCAGCTTATGCGTAGCACGGCATTGGGTAGTCGACCGCTACAGGCGTGCTTATATAGCAATAAAGTCATGCGAGTTATCCCCCTAGCACAGCAATGCGATCCTACCGCCGTGCTGTCGCATACGTCTTAGGTAGGGGCACACTATGAGCTATCGATTATTTCTTGGGCTTAGCTGCTTGATGAGCCTGAGTGCATGTCAGTTAACTGAACAATTACGACACGTACAGCTTGAGCAGCAAACCCAGAAAGAGAAAACGGCGGCAATGCAGCAGCGACTGATAGCCCAAACACAACAGTCAACCCGTATACCTTTACAGCAAATAGAGCAACCGTGGGTAATGGGGGCGGCACAACCTTTAGCCCGAGAACTACGTTTGCCCCCCGCGTTACAGGCCAATGTAGCAACCACACTCTTGTTTCAAGGGCAGGGGCTGTTGCTTGATCAGATCGCAGAGCGTATTACCTTAGCGACTCAGATTCCTGTACGAGTTCAGCCAGAGGCTTTATTAGCGGCAGAGGCATTCTTAGACTCAGCAATTCAGAGTACAGCGTTAAACCAAAAACGATTAAAACTGGTTGGTCCTGCTGAACCTTTAGCTCATAGCTTAGATAAAATCAGTGCTTTTTTTGATGTGTATTGGCGCTTTGAGGGGGATTTTGTTGAGTTTTATAAAACGGAGACACGATCTTTTCAGGTGCGAGCCTTATCGCTGGCGGCATCAAGCCATGCCAGTGTAGGCAGCGCTGCATCTGATGATCAAAGTGGTTTTCGTAGTCAGTCAGGAACACAGTTACAGCAATACCAAAGTGATGAGTTAGGCCAGCTAAAAGAGCGTTTAGCTCTCTTTATGACTCCTGCTGGCCGAGTCGTTGCACATTCTAGTGGGTCGAATGTCATCGTGGTCAGTGACACACCCTATGCATTAGACAAAATTGAGCAGTTCATTAAACAAGAGAATCAAGTCTTAACTCGTAGAGTGCGCTTGGTATTTGAAGAAATCACAATCGGTGCTCGTAGCCAGGCAGAGCTCAATCTGGATTGGAATGTCATTTTTAATAGTGCTCGATTAGCTGCATCAATGAGTATTGGTGGGGTAGGTACGGCAGCTATGCAGCAGGTAGGTGCGGCGATTAAACAGGGGCCTTTTAGTCAAACGGAGGCATTTGTCAAAGCAATTGATGAAGTGGCCAATGTGGTTAGGCGTCATAGTATGCCTGTTTTGAGTCTAAATAGACGGCCTGTGACGCATGCATTACGTACTACTTTTAGTTATGTGGATAAGGTGGAAACCACTCCTTATACATCGGGCACAGGCATAACAACAAATGCTGTTAGCTTAAGTCAAAAAGAGGAAACCGTAGGCTCAGTACTGACACTGGTTCCAGATATCCAAGAAGATGGGCAGGTTTTGCTTTCGGTGGCTTATGACAACACCATTGCTCAACCTTTAAAAACAATGGCAGTCGGTGCAGCAGATCAAGGCATGCAAGTACAGCAAGTCACCATTGAGGGGTCGGGTACGGTGCAACAGGTGCTGCTTCGTCCGGGGCAACCTTTGGTTATTTCCGGTTTTGACCGCATAGAGCAAGAAACCACAGAAAGGCGTTTAAATCCAGGCATACCTTTGTTTTTTGGTGGGGGTAATCGAGTACAGCAACAGCATTTACGTACTCTCATTATTATTACCGCCCAAGTCGAGGAGGGACTCTAATGCAAATGGAATATGTGTCTGTTTTTGGTGAGAAACAGCTTGTTTTTGGCTTGCGTTGGCTATCTATGGTGGGAGAGAAGTCATCCCCTCAAACAAAGCAGTTAGCTAAAAAAGAGAAAGCGAATCATTGGGTGGTTGCTGGCACGACGTTCACTGCAATTGGCTTAAAGAAAAAGAGGGCAGCTATAAAAAAAGAACTCTATTCTGCGGCTGTTTGCTATGCCTTGTTATATCCCAAAGGGGTACATGCAGCGATTTATAAAATTAATGAGACGCATTACTGGTTGGTTGGGTGTCAGGAGGGCACTCCGATGAGTAGGGCTGATGTGCTTTTTAACAGTCCTGATGAAGTCAGTGCAGCTTTGGATCTATTAAAGCAGCAGTATCTGGAGTTGCATGTCTCGGCCTTTTTTGAGGAACTAACGAGTTTCTTTACTTTAATTGCAACACGATCTTTACAGAAAGCAGAGCTTTACACTTTGAAAAGGCGATTATGGCCCTCTGCATTTCTTTTGAGCTTATGTATAGCATTGATTGTTTGGTGGCAGTTGGATTTAAATCAGGCCGAGGCGGCGTCTTCTGAACCAGAGATAGATCCTTATTTGTCCTATTGGGAGACGCAACAAATACAGCCGAATGGTTCTGATGCATTGCGCCAATTGATTTCATTCTGGGAGCATCTTCCTTTACAACTAGCGGACTGGCAGCTCCAAGACTCTAGTTGTGAGGCTCAATATAACTTGTGGCGTTGTAAACATCGTTATGCAACTACGACAGACACAGCAACCGCTTTGGACTTAGAGGCTCTTTTACCAGAGGGCTGGGTTATTCACGAAACGAACATGCAGCAGGTTGTGCTACAGAGTCAAAATGCCTATGAAATAGGACAGGGCCAATGGCGTACGGCCGATGAGGTTCGGTTAGGTTTACTCAGTCAGCTGCAGCACATACGGCCTGCTTTCCAGTCGTTGCGTTTAGTGGAACCTACTCTACTGGTACCTGCTGTAGCGAGTCACGCTAAGTATGCTCCTATTTTTTCACAGACGTTGCATTTCGAGGGGCCTGTACGGTCCTTGGGACTTTTATTTGATATGGATAATGCATTGCATTGGTATAGGGCGACGTTGACATATAGGCCACAAGTTATGCCGTCTTTAAAGAATAGTGCTTTACAGGCAAATTTACAGGGGATGGTGTATGTACGACATTAAATTTAGTCATTTATGGATTTGCCATTACGTTGTCGCATGTGCGTTGTTCTTTTGGTGCGGCTTTGCATTTGCTGTACCGGAGGATGCGTCTTCTGTGTGGGCAGAGCAGTCACATTTAGTACGAGATTTGATGCGTCTTGAGGCTGAAAAACTGGTAGCCCCTAGTCCTGTACAAAAGGAGACCTCTCAGCTCTCATCTCACATCAACTCAGACGGGCCACCACAATTGTATTTAAGGGCGATGTACGGAGTAGGCCAGCGCATTTTGGCCGAGGTGGATTTTAACGGTAAGACTTATTTGTATTTGAAAGGACAAACGTGGCCAGTTGGCGGGGAACTAGAACCAGATCAATTGCGATTGGTTGCTATGACAGCCCAATGTATTGAGCTGGCTTATAAAGAGCAGTCAATGAAGGCATGCGTTACCCCTAAGGGAGGGCAACCTTAATGTTCAAGCGATTTTCATGGCGCATCAAGGAGCCAAAACCTATGCTGCTTGACCCTGTTGATCTAGGGCCTGAGCCTCTTTGTTTAAATAGTTTGCACGAAATTCATAGTTTACAGCCTGGTATTAAAAAATTGCTCGCTTACGAGTTTGATTTGGGAGAGTCCATCAGTCGTCTTTGCCCTGTGCTGCTTACGGATGGGAGTGTGGCCATTTTCTCCGTAGAGGAGCATTGTCAAGGAGATGCAATAGAGGCATTGGCTCATCGCCTACAAAATCGGGGCTATATGCTGGCAACCCCGGTGCGCTATGTGTTGAGTGTTGCTTTGTTATTAGAGCTTATTCGAGATCCATCGGTTAATTTAAGCACTATTGGCTCAGTGGGAGTGGCGTCTGGAACACCCTGGTCACAGGCTGATTTATTTAATGCGTTTCTCGATATTGTTCGTTGGGGGGTTCAACATAAAGCCAGCGATATTCATATCAATGTTTTTTCTGAAAGTGAGTTTTCAGAAGTGCGGTTTTCCATAGCTGGCCGATATATCTGTCCTCTTAAATTCCAAGGCATTAGCACTCAGTTTTTGCATGATGTACTTTCTGTTGCGTGGATGGGTATACGAGGCGGTAATGGGGCGGTATTTGATCCTCACAAAGAGCAGCAAGGCAGCTTGTCTTGTGATATTGATGGTCAAACGATTGTTTTGCGCTGGGGGGCTTTGGCTGCAGAATTAGGACCTAGTGTGTGCTTACGTATCTTACGCCGGGATCAACATCAGTCACTACCTACTTTAGCGCAGTTAGGCTATTTGCCCGAGCAACAGCATATTTTGCAGCAGGTTTCAGCCTCTGATGGTGGTGCTATTGTTTTTTCTGGCGCAGTAGGCTCAGGAAAATCAACGACCTTAGCTGCTTTGGTCGCCTCATTACCGGCATGGCGTAAGGTGATTAGTATAGAGGACCCTGTAGAGTACATCATACCTAATGCTGTTCAGGTTTCTTTAAGCCGCGACCTGAATCAAGAGTCTCATGAGGCCTTTGCCACTAAGCTACGCGCTTTAAAACGATCAGCCATGAGCGATGTTTTATTGGGTGAAATTCGAGACAAAGAGACTGGGCGAGCTTTTACCGATTTGGCCTCATCGGGGGTACGTTTATACACGACGGTGCATGCAAACAGTGCAGCGTTAGTCCCGGCTCGATTGCACTCTGATTTTATAGATGTTTCTATGGATCTATTAGCTGCGCCTGGGGTGCTTAGACTAATCGTCCATCAATGTTTATTACCGCGTTTGTGTTCAGTCTGCTCTATTCCATTGTTAAGTCTCGCTGACTTTCCGTCTTATATAGATAAGACGATCTATAGTGGGCTGCTTTTTGCAAATTGGCGTAATAACCTAGAGAGTCTAGTAGGCACAGAGAATTTGCTAAAAATACGAGTCCGTAACGATCAGGGCTGTGCAAATTGTTGCAGTGCAGAGCTAGAGGCCTTAAAGGGTTGGGACGGTCGTATTGTGTGTGCCGAAATTCTTGACCCCTCTCGCATCCCTAATTTTTTACACCATTTGCACCAACCTGCTTTATTACAGAACGTGCTGCGTGAGGCTAAATGGATCGATATTCGTGGTAGTGCCTTAGAGCAAAGTGGATTGGGGCTCTTAGACCCTTTTGATATAGAGGCTTACTTTTCTGTTTTTGCGTCACCTGCATGGCGGCATTTACAGCTAGGAGAGCGTAATGCGTAATCAGTGGGTATCGCTACAACGGTTTTTTGATTTGCGAGAATTTAAAAAGTATCAAGCCGATTATTTTTTATATGTCAGTCAGTTATTACAAGGAACCCAAGGGCAATATACGATGCGTTCTGTATTTGCTGCTGATATACAGCGTTATGGACCTAAGCACTATCGGGGACGACTGTCAGCTTACTGGTTGAGTCAATACCAGAAAAATGGGGGTAATTTGGCCCAGACCTGGAAAAACGCATTAAGTACAGAGGCTTGGTTATTACTCAAAATTAGCCAAGTGCAAGGGTCTCAGTCCTTAATGAGTGCGCTAGAAACACTAACTTTGCAGCTTCAAGAAAGAAAACAGTTTAGAAATATGTTGTCTAAGCTGTTTTGGCCAGTTGGTTTTGCTCTGGCCTTATTGCTGTCAGTGTTATTTTTGATGCCTTGGTTTACTGTCCCTCAGTTACAAAATACGTTTTATGCCGTTCCTGAGGCTTCTTATGGTTTTTATACGCGCTCTTTATTTGCATGGGCTCACTTTAGTCAGCGCTATGGGGTAGGGATTCTTTGTTTTTTTGTACTGGTTATTACAGTAGGTTTTTATTCTTTGCCTCTATATGTAGGAAGAGGTCGAGTTTATTTGGATTACGTAGAGCCGTGGCGTAGTTATAAAGCGTTGCAAAGCTTAGCAGCATTGAAGCTAATTACTCTTTTGCTTGAGGGTGTATCTAGGCAGTTGCGCTTAGCTCAGGCCTTACAGTTGATGCAAGCTACGCCAAATAAGTGGCTGAGATTTCATTTGAAACAGATAGAGCTAAAGATTACTCAAGGTGAAACGGGAGCTTATAGCTTTGATGTGGGGTTGCTATCTAAGGATATGGTGTGGTTTTTGGCAGATATGGAGCAAAGCCAAGACTTAGTAACTGCTTTAGGGTTAACAGCCCATAGATTGCAACAGGTTTTAGCACAACGTTTACCGATGCAAGCGCAGATATGGCGTTGGTTTATGTTGTTGTTTTGTGTAGCGACGTTATTGCTAATTGGTGGATGGCATTATGCCGTTATTGATGAGCTGCGGCGCGCATTATTGATGTTTTACGCCAGTTAGGTGCTAGGAGAGTGACATGAACGTACAAAATCAAGCTGCTATTTATTCAAATGTAGTTAGTTCACGGTTAGATAAAAGGTCTGGATCTAAGAGTCGAAATCAATCTCAAAGAGGCTTGTCCCTCATAGAGGTGTCGGTCGTCAGTGCTATTGTTTTACTGCTAGCCATTATTGGGATTCCTGCTATCAATGGCTTTGTGATTGAGAATCGTGTACCTAAAGTAGGAGAGGGGATTGCTCGTTTTATTGTAAGTCATACCGTGAACACGCCTGTCTTTGAGGAAAGCCCCTATTTGGCTGTTAATAATCAGTTTTTTATTAGCCAGTTGGATGATACCGGAGTTTTTAACGTGGACTCCCAAGGCAGCTCTACACGTATTTTACATGGATTAGGAAAAAATGGTTTGGTGACGTTGGTGCCAGACCAAAGTGGGGCGCAGCTAAAAATAACATTTACGAATGTACATCATTCGGCTTGTCCTGGATTAGCCTCGGTATTGCAGCGGGTGGCAGCTAGCATTAAGGTGGAAAATGTTTCTGTCAAAGATGCTTCTACTACTTATAACGCTATTCAAACTCGTCAGCAGTGCAAAAGAGGGGATGTGAATACTTTTGAGTTTATTGTAATTTAAAAAAAGGGCATATTATGTCTAAGCAAAGAGGCTCATTGCTGCTTGAGCTGGCGATAGTGCTAGCGTTCTTAACCCTTATATCTGTTGGCTCAATTCATTGGTTGGCTCAGCGTGCAGAAAAGGCAAAAACAGAAGCCGTTGCCGTTTGGATGCAGGATGCACGTCAAGGGTTACAGAGCTTTTTAACTACACATGCTGCGGCTTTACTGCAATCTAGCCCCTTTGCCTTTCCGGGAATACAAAATTTGGGACAGCCAACGTTATTAGAGCTAAAAAAACTTGGTTTTTTGCCGCCCGCATTTCCAGATGGTGATCAGTTGAAAATTGTTCTTTATAAGGCCCAGGGTTGTTCTGAGGCATCATGTTATTTACATGGTCTAGTTTACAATGCACAGCCATTTCAGACTAAAAAGCAACGTATGGATAGCGATGCGATGGCCTACTGGCAATCTGTACAGAAAGGAGAGGGTTTAGTAGTGACGGACCAAAATCCCTATCATTTTAGCGGTGCTCGGCTAAAGGTGGCTCACCATGAGCTAGTGGAGGGGTTAACATTTCCTCCAGGGACAGTGGCCTTGTTGGCCTCAACCGATACCTCATTACTCTCGAATGAGACAGGGCCTGTAGATAAAAACCCACTATTTGAAACCGATGTCAATATTGATGGTGCCTTAACGGTAAGAGATGATGCGCGCATAGGACGTTATCTGATTTTACCACGCACAGAAACATTAGGTGCTGCATGCTCTAGCATTGGGGCGATCGCGCGAGGAAAAGATGGCAAGGGGCTAATGAGCTGCGAAAATGGGAAATGGATACGCCCAGTAGTGTCGATGATGTCAATGGATTTGTATAGGCAAATGATACAAACCTATTGGCGAATAACGATTCCAGACTCACCAGGCGGTTTTTATGCTGTGCAGTCTGTGTATTATTCTTATTATTGTTGGCTACCGAATCCTCGTAATCTTTATTATGATGGTAGAGGGCGATGTGAGTGTGCGAGTGGCTATAAAAAACACGAACTGCCAGGCTCAACTGCCTCAGAGGTTAAAGATACGTATTTTGATAATGCGATTGCACGACCTGCTCTTAAGGTTTTTGTTTGTGTTTAATCTCCGTTGTAAACCTACCGCACACCTAGACGGTGTTAGGTATTTAGGTAAACAGTTACTATAATGGTTTGTTACCTATTTTTGCCGTGCTGCTTTCAATGAAAACATCCGAAATTCGTCAAAAGTTTTTATCTTTTTTCCAAGAACGTGGTCACGAGATCGTGGCCTCATCCTCTTTAATTCCTGGCAATGATCCTACCCTGCTGTTTACCAACGCAGGTATGGTCCAGTTTAAAGATGTCTTTACTGGAAAGGAATCGCGTCCTTATGCTCGAGCCACTTCGTCGCAGCGCTGTGTGCGCGCCGGTGGTAAACATAATGACTTAGAAAATGTCGGCTATACCGCTCGCCACCATACTTTCTTTGAAATGTTGGGCAACTTTAGTTTTGGTGATTATTTCAAACAAGACGCCATTACCTATGCGTGGGATTTACTCACTAAGGTGTATGGGTTGCCAGCAGAAAAACTCTGGGTCACTGTCTACCAAGAAGACGATGAGGCCTACGATATTTGGCATCAACACATTGGTGTGCCTACAGACCGCATTATCCGAATTGGGGATAAAGGTGGTCGCTATATGTCGGATAATTTCTGGCAAATGGCAGATACAGGGCCTTGTGGCCCATGCTCAGAGATTTTCTATGATCATGGCCCTGATGTCTGGGGTGGCCCTCCCGGGTCTGCCGAAGAGGACGGGGATCGTTATATCGAGGTCTGGAACTTGGTGTTCATGCAGTTTGACCGCGATGCTGAGGGCAATCTTAATCCTTTGCCTAAGCCGTGTGTTGATACGGGAATGGGCCTAGAACGCATCTCTGCTGTTTTACAGCATGTGCACTCTAATTACGAAATTGATTTGTTTCAGCATCTGATCAAAGCAGCTGCCAAAGAAACGGGGGCTACAGATCTAACTAATAACTCGCTAAAAGTCATTGCGGATCATATTCGTGCTTGTTCATTTTTGATTGTTGATGGGGTAATCCCAAGCAACGAAGGGCGTGGCTATGTATTACGTCGCATTGTGCGTCGTGCCTTACGTCACGGCCATAAACTAGGTCAAAACAATCCCTTTTTCTATCGTTTGGTTGCAGAGTTAGCTAATCAGATGGGCGAGGCCTATCCAGAGCTATCCGCAAACCAGTCTCGTATTGAACAAATCCTTAAACAAGAGGAAGAGCGTTTTAGCGAGACCCTAGAGCATGGTATGAAAATTCTGGAATCTGCTTTGGCAGCCTTACCAGAAAAAGGTGTGTTAGATGGTCAAACGCTTTTCACTTTGTACGATACGTATGGCTTCCCTGTTGATCTAACGGCAGACATTTGTCGTGAGCGAGAGGTCGAGGTCGATCTAGCTGGTTTTGAAACAGCAATGAATAAACAGCGCGAAATGGCTCGTGCTTCAGGTAAGTTTAAAGTGGCCGCAGACTTACGTTACGATGGGGTAGCAACACGTTTTGATGGCTACGAACATTTATCAGGCCAAGGCCGAATTACCGCTTTATATGTTGATGGCTCAGCGGTTGACACTATAGCGGCAGGCCAAGATGCCATTGTGGTCTTAGACGCGACGCCTTTTTATGCCGAGTCAGGTGGGCAAGTGGGTGATACTGGTGTCTTAAGCACAGCGAAGGCTCAGTTTTCGGTAGTAGACACACAGAAAATACAAAGCCATGTGTTTGGACATCAAGGCAGCTTACAAAGCGGTACCTTGTCTGTGGGTGATGTAGTAGAGGCTCAGGTGGATGTGGCACATCGCCAACATACCATTCGCAATCACTCGGCAACCCATTTGATGCATAAAGCGTTGCGTTTGGTTTTAGGTGACCATGTGCAGCAGCGTGGTTCCTTGGTAGATGCTGATAAAACACGTTTTGACTTTGCTCATGATTCGGCTCTAACCCCAGAGCAATTGGCTCAGGTTGAATCTATTGTAAATGCTGAAACTTTAGCTAATAACGCCGTAGCAGCGCAGCTAATGAGCTATGACGATGCGGTCAGTGGCGGTGCAGTAGCCTTGTTTGGTGAAAAATACGAAGACGAGGTTCGGGTACTAGATATTGGCTTTTCGCGTGAACTTTGTGGGGGTACGCATGTACAGCGCACAGGGGATATAGGTTTATTTAAAATTATCTCTGAAAGTGGTGTTGCTGCTGGTGTGCGTCGCATTGAGGCCATCACCGGAGAGAACGCATTGGCATGGGTTCAGCAGCGTGAGTCTACATTACAACGCGCTGCAGCGACGTTACGTACCCAACCTGAAAAGCTAACAGATCGGTTAACGCAGTTGCAAAATCAACTGCGTGATGTAGAGCGTGAAAGAGATCAGCTAAAAGACAAAATAGCGGCTTCTGCTGGTCAGGACCTAGCTGGTCAAGCCATTACCTTAGCAAATGGTAGTCAGTTACTTGCTGCTAATGTGGCAGGAGCAGATCCTAAAGCATTACGCACCACCGTTGATCAACTGAAAGATAAGCTAAAGTCAGCGGTGGTGTTGCTGGCCACAGCTAAAGACGGGAAAATTAGTTTAGTTGCGGGTGTAACGGCTGATCTACATGGCCAAGTTAAAGCAGGCGACCTCTTAGGAATGGTTGCTGCTCAAGTTGGTGGTAAAGGGGGCGGTCGTCCAGACATGGCGATGGGTGGTGGTACAGATGAGTCAGCTCTGCCTGCGGCTTTAGCGTCCGTGCAGCCTTGGGTTGAGTCCCAGCTCTAATCAAGGATAACTATGACTGATTCCATTGCTTTTGATGCTGAAGTTGATGCCAGTGGTTTAACATGTCCACTGCCTATTCTTCGTACTAAAAAAGCCTTGGCGCAACTGCAAAGTGGGCAGGTCGTAAAAATAATGACGACTGACCCACATGCCAAGGGTGATTTTCAAGCATTTACTGAGCAAACCGGGAACACCTTGTTAGCTCAGTATCAACAAGATGACACGCTTATTCATTTTGTGCGTCGTCGTTAACTGGTAGATTTAAAAAACTGTTGCCTATTTGATGCGTAAATTGTGTAAAATAGGCTCCACAGTTTCCGCTAAGGTTCACTTAGTGGTAAAATCTTTTGTTTTACACATATTTTAAGGAAGGGATTATCAATGGTGGTAGTTCGCCTAGCCCGTGGTGGCTCCAAGAAACGTCCGTTTTACACTGTAGTAGCCGCCAATTCTAGCGATCGTCGCGATGGTCGCTTCATTGAGCGTTTAGGTTTCTACAATCCCGTAGGTGGCGAAGGTCAAGAAAACCTACGTCTACAACTAGACCGCGTTCAGCATTGGGTTGACAACGGTGCTCAGCTTTCACCAGCTGTTGCTCGTTTGGTCAAAGAATACTCCAAAGCTCAAGCTGCTTAATAATAGGTCTTAAAACTTCGCTATGCCTTCTAAACAGGTTGTATCTGCGGTGCCTACTGATCTAATCGAAGTAGGTCGTGTTCTATCTGCTTATGGGGTGCGTGGCTGGATTAAGGTTCAACCTTATTCAGCTGACGCAGAAGTTTTACTCACCGTTAAAAAGTGGTGGCTCCGAGCGCCCGTACCTCCCAACAAGGCGGGCGACTTGGCAACTGCTCCGGCGCAGTTATATTCGGTGATTAAATCCCGTCCTCATAGTGCAGCAGTGGTTGCACAATTCCAGGGGTTTGATGATCGTGATCCAGCCGAAAAGCTTAAAGCGCATACTGTTTGGGTTTCGCGAGCTGAGTTCCCCTCAGTGGACGAGGACGAGCATTACTGGGTCGATTTGATTGGCTGCCTATTGTATGGCGACCACAATGGCCAGTCCGTGTTGGTAGGACAAGTCGAAAATGTATTCGATAACGGAGCTCACGCCGTGCTCGAAATTCATACCGGCACCCTAAACGATCAGGCCCAGTTTATCGCGCACTCTACAGCTAAAGGCCGACCTATTGTTGAATTGGTCCCTTTTGTTGACGCTTTTATTCATCAAGTCGACACCGACAAAAAACAAATACACAGCTCTTGGTCTGTGGACGTATAACGCTTATGCGTTTTGACGTTATCACTTTATTTCCTGAAATGTTTTCTCCCCTAACAGATAATGGGGTGAATGCGCGTGCGCGCAATAAAGGCATTTGGGATCTGCATTTTTGGAATCCACGCGACTATACGCATGATGTGCATCGTACAGTAGATGATCGCCCTTATGGCGGTGGTCCTGGTATGGTAATGCTAGCTCAGCCGTTGGATAAGGCCGTTGACGAGGCATTATTGGCGCGTCAGGCGCAATCAACATCCATCGTGCCAGTGGTTCTCATGAGTCCGACGGGACGTAAATTTAATCAAAAAATGGCTCAGGAATGGGCCGAGTCAGCTGGCGCAATTATTATCTGTGGGCGTTACGAGGGAATAGATCAGCGGTTTATTGATGCGCGTGTTACGCATGAGATCTCAATTGGTGATTTTGTGCTATCTGGCGGGGAAATCGCAGCGATTACTGTCATGGACAGTGTTATTCGGTTGCTTCCAGGGGTATTGAATGATAATCAATCCGCCGTATGCGATTCGTTTCATAGTGGATTAGATGGCTTATTAGATAGTCCGCATTACACGCGACCAGAAATCTATAATGGTCAGGCTATTCCTGATGTGCTTAAGTCCGGAAATCATAAAAACATAGAACGTTGGCGTCGTGAACAGTCTTTGCGTATTACCGCCGAGCGCCGCCCTGATTTGATTCATAAAGCGCGACAACAAGGGCTGTTAGATAAAAAAGACGAGGCATATTTGTTTTCGCTTAAAACAAAAATAAATAATACCCAGTTGTAAAAAAGCCGCTTTATGAAAAACAAAAAAACAGCGTAGCTGAGGCAAAAAAAAGCCACTCTGTTTAATAGAGTGGCTGCTAAGGGTTAAGGCAGGTTAGGCGTGTAGTCTAGCGAGCTGCCCTTGAATTTTTTCTAGGGTTTGTGTGAAGCTATTGAGGCGCTCTCGTTCTTGTTCAACCACGGCGGCAGGAGCGCGCTCTACAAAGCTGGCGTTATTTAATTTGCCATTTGCTTTGTTGATCTCAATCGTTAGACGATCTATTTCTTTGGTTAAGCGCGCTGTTTCGGCTTCGACGTCAACCTCTACGTGCAACATAAGTTGAGTGGTGCCAACGACTTGTACTGGTGCGCCTAAGTCAGGGAGTTGTTCGTGTACCTCTACTTCGGCCATTTTGGCTAAGGCTTTTAAGTAAGGCGTATTGCGCTCTAGCATATCGGCATCCCCTTGAACTAAGAGTGGTACACGCTCAGAGGGGGGTAGACCCATTTCACTACGCAGGGCACGAATTGCATCGACTTGGGATTTAAGTTCTGCAATTTGTTTTTCCGCCGTCTCGTCAAGGAGCTTTGCATTAAGTTCAGGGTAGGGCTGTACGCTGATGCTGGTGGCTTCGTCCGCAGTACGTTTACCGGCAACGATAGCAACCTTTTGCCATAGCTCCTCGGTAATGAATGGAATGATGGGGTGTGCTAAACGCAAGACCGTTTCTAGTACTTCGATTAGCGTGCGCTGAGTAGCTAGCTTTTGGGCCGGATTGCCTTGTTGGATTTGCACCTTTGCCATTTCTAAGTACCAGTCGCAGTACTCATCCCAAACAAAGTGATAAATGGCGTTTGCGATATTGTCAAAGCGGTACTCGGCAAAGTTGCGCTCTACGGTTTGAATCAGGCGCTGTAGTTGGCTACGAATCCATTTGTCTACCGCAGAGTATTCGGTGACAGCGCAGAACTGCATAAACGGTTCTTGGGCTTCGGTGTTCATCAGCACAAAGCGAGTCGCATTCCATAGTTTATTATTGAAATTGCGATAACCTTCGCAGCGTTTTAGGTCAAAGTTGATATTTCGACCTAAGGTTGCATAAGCCGCCATCGTAAAGCGTAATGCATCCGTACCGTAGGCTGGAACGCCATCTGGGTAGTCTTTGCGGGTACGCTTAGCAATGCTGTCGGCCTGTTTTGGGTTCATTAAGCCAAAAGTGCGTTTTTTTACTAAGGTTTCGACATCAATACCATCAATTAAATCCACTGGGTCAATGGTATTGCCACGGGATTTACTCATTTTTTTACCTTCCATGTCGCAGACTAAGCCGTGAACATAAACGGTATTAAATGGTACTTGCCCTGTCATATGCATGCTCATCATGACCATGCGAGCGACCCAAAAGAAAATAATATCAAAGCCCGTCACGAGGACGCTAGAGGGCAAATATTTTGATAAATCTGGAGTTTGTTCTGGCCAACCTAAATCAGTAAAAGGCACTAGGGCGGAAGAGAACCAGGTGTCTAGAACATCTTCGTCTCGGCGCAGTTCGCCTTGAATGCCAGCAGCTGCCGCTTTTTGTTTGGCTTCTTCTTCGTTACGGGCAACGATGATGTCGCCAGCCTCGCTATACCACGCAGGAATTTGATGTCCCCACCAGAGTTGGCGAGAAATACACCAGTCTTGGATATTATTGAGCCACTGGTTGTAGGTGGTCGTCCAGTTTTCAGGTACAAACTTAATTTGACCATTTGCTACGACTTCTAGGGCGACCTCGGTGATGCTTTTGCCTGGATGCAGTGAATCGACAGGTGCGGGTTGACTCATGGCCACAAACCATTGGTCAGTTAGCATGGGTTCAATCACCGTGTTGGTGCGATCGCCACGGGGTACCATCAAAGTATGGGGTTTGACGGCTTGCAGTGCGTCAATGGCCTCTAGGTCTGCTACTACCTGTTTGCGTGCCTCAAAACGATCCATGCCTTGGTATTTTTCAGGGGCGTTTTCATTGATTTTTGCATCTAGGGTTAGGATGCTGATTTTCTCTAAGCCGTGACGTTCACCTACCGCATAGTCATTGAAGTCATGTGCGGGTGTGACCTTTACTACTCCTGTACCAAATTCGCGATCTACATAGTCATCCGCAATAATAGGAATAAGTTTGTTTACTAGAGGTAGCGTGACAGTTTTGCCAATTAAATGGGCGTAACGCTCGTCTTCGGGGTGTACCATTACCGCTACGTCGCCTAACATGGTTTCTGGGCGAGTCGTTGCAACAACGAGATGGGTAAGATCACCGCTTGCCTCTGTGAGGGGATAGCGAATTTCCCATAAATGACCTTGTTCTTCTGTGCTTTCGACCTCTAAGTCAGACACGGCAGTGCCTAGAACAGGATCCCAGTTAACGAGTCGTTTCCCGCGATAAATCAGACCTTGTTCGTATAAACGTATAAACGTTTCTGCCACACCACGAGTTAAGTTGTCGTCCATGGTGAAGTATTCGCGATCCCAATCACATGAGGAACCTAAACGGCGGACTTGTTCGGTAATCGCATTGCCCGATTTCTCTTTCCATTCCCACACTTTTTCAACGAATTGATCACGGCCTAAGTCATGACGAGAAATGTTTTGCTCGTCCAGTTGACGTTCGACTACAATTTGGGTCGCAATCCCAGCATGGTCTGTGCCAGGGATAAAAGCAGTATCAAAGCCTTTCATGCGGTGGTAGCGGGTTAAACCATCCATAATCGTTTGATTAAACGCATGGCCCATATGTAGAGTGCCCGTAACGTTTGGCGGTGGGCATTGAATAACAAAGGCAGGGGATTGGTCGTCAGCGCGGGCAACGTGTTGCCCACTACCAAATAGGCCGGCTTGCTCCCACTGAGCATAACGACTGCCTTCGATGTCTTTAGGTTCAAAGCTTTTAGCAAGCTGATCGAGTAGAGTGGTATTGGAAGAGTTGGTCATTGTGTTGCAATTTAAAGCAAAACCTGTGGGGTTTTAGCCCCAAAAGCTGCTGTTGAAAATAATAAGTCTAAAAGCAGTATTTTAAGATGCGGCACGATGCTGTGAGCATGTTAAAATACTACGCTATCTGAAAAGTATCAAAAGTGCTTGTTTTTCTTGATAAAAACAACATTTTCTTTGTCATCGTCGTTTTTGTCACTGCAATAACGACTTCATTTTTTGTTTATACTGGGATTTTACATGGCTATTGAACGCACCCTATCTATTATTAAACCCGATGCAGTTGCTAAAAATGTAATCGGTCAAATCGTTGCTCGTTTCGAGGCAGCTGGCCTAACAATCGCCGCTGGTCGTTTGATGCAATTATCTCGCGCTGAAGCCGAAGGTTTCTACGCAGTACACAAAGAGCGTCCTTTCTTTAACGATTTAGTTGAGTTCATGATTTCTGGTCCTGTATTTGTTCAGGTTCTAGAGGGTGAAAACGCAATCGCTAAAAACCGTGAATTGATGGGTGCTACAAACCCTAAAGAAGCCGCTGCCGGTACAATCCGCGCTGACTTCGCCGAAAGCATTGATGCAAACGCTGTTCATGGCTCTGATGCCCCAGAAACAGCTGCTGTTGAAATCGCTTACTTCTTTGCTTCAACTGAAGTTCACAGCCGTTAATTCTTAATTGCTCATACGCACGTCAAATCATTATGTCAGAAACTCGCACGAATATCATGGGCCATACGCCCGAACAGTTGGTCGAATTGGTTGCCCAGTGGGGCAATAAACCATTTCGAGCCAAGCAACTCCAACGTTGGATTCATCAGCGTGGGGTCAGTGATTTCGAGGAAATGACTGATTTGGCGCGCGTATTCCGAGAGCAGTTGGCACAACATTGTTCAATTTGCGCCCCGACTCAGCAAATTGAACAGCGTTCTGCTGATGGAACACGTAAATGGCTTTTTGATGTAGGCCAAAATAATGCCGTAGAGGCAGTGTATATCCCTGAAGACGATAGGGGGACTCTTTGTATCTCTAGTCAGGCAGGGTGTACGGTAGCATGTCCTTTTTGCTCTACTGGCTATCAAGGGTTTAATCGTAACTTAACGGCTGCCGAAATTATTGGACAGCTATGGTTTGCTCGCGATAAATTGCGACAAGACCCAACGGCTGCTCGAGTAGGCAATAATCCGCAACCCGTCGTGGACAACCGGTTTATTAGTAACGTTGTTTTTATGGGCATGGGCGAACCTTTGCTTAATTACGATCAGGTGCTTATTGCCTTGCAAATAATGCTTGATGATAATGCTTATGGTTTGTCTAGACGCCGCGTTACGGTATCTACTTCAGGGGTGGTGCCATTTATGGACAGGCTGGCTCAAGACTGCCCTGTGGCATTGGCCGTCTCTTTGCATGCGCCTAATGATGCCTTGCGCGATAAATTAGTACCATTAAATCGAAAACACCCATTACGCGAATTGATCGCCTCGTGTAATAATTATTTACAGTATGCGCCGCGTGACTTTATTACTTTTGAATACATCATGCTTGATGGTATTAATGACCAACCAGAGCACGCCCAGCAACTGCTTGATATTGCTAAACAAGTACGCTGTAAATTTAACCTAATTCCTTTCAATCCGTTCCCTCAGTCAGGGCTAAAGCGTTCATCACAATCAGCCGTACGTGATTTTGCATCACGTCTTCAGGATGGTGGTGTGGTCACTACGGTACGAAAAACACGTGGTGATGACATTGATGCCGCCTGTGGTCAATTAGCTGGTGATATTCGTGACCGAACTCGTATTCGTGAACGCTTGCCTCAACAGGGAACGATTATGATTCAACCGGAGCGAGCATGAGCTTAACCTCCTCTAGTCCAGAGCTAGAGACTACTGCTAATCAACTTGGCGCATTTATTGCAGAGTTACGTCAAGCACGTGGTCTGAGCTACAACGATGTCTCTACACGTTTAAAATACTCTGTGCCTCAGCTTGAGGCTCTAGAGCAGGAGAACTGGGCGGTGTTGCCCAGTGGGGTTCCTTTACGTTGGATGGTCAAAAGTTATGCCCGTTTTTTGGAAACGGACGAAAATGTTTTGTTGGATATGTTAGATAAACAACAAGGCACAGCAACAACAAAACGAGTAGTTAAAACCACGCGTAAGGGCGCTGACTGGAGCGGTTCTGATATGTCGTTATATGCAGAGCCTTCTCAGCGATCATGGGGATGGTTGTTAGTGATTGCTGTACTTATTTTAATCGCCGTCTTTTATGCCTTAGACCAAGGCTTGATCCCAGAGGATTGGTTGGTTTTTGATTGGCTCAAAGAGTTTAAGTCATGATTGATTTATTTGATTTTGCTTCATCCGAGCGCGATGCTTTAGCTGTGGGCGCTACTCCTCGTAAACTAACACGTCGCGTAGACGTGAGTTGGGGGGATAACCATGTGCTGGTAGGTGGGGGAGCCCCCGTAGTGGTGCAGTCCATGACCAATACGGATACAGCAAATGCCATTGAGACAGCGATTCAAGTCAAAGAATTGGCGCTAGCGGGATCAGAAATGGTTCGTATTACGGTTAATACGCCTGCTGCTGCTCAAGAGGTTGCTGCGATACGCGAGCAGTTAGATCGCATGAATGTTGATGTGCCTTTAGTGGGTGATTTTCACTATAACGGCCATAAGTTACTGACCGATTATCCCGAGTGTGCGCAAGCTCTCTCTAAATATCGCATTAATCCCGGTAATATGGGTGGCGGCAAACGCCGTGATGATAATTTTGCCCAGATGATTGAGGTGGCGTGCAAACACAATAAGCCAGTGCGTATTGGGGTGAATTGGGGTAGTTTAGATCACGAGCTGATGGCAAAAATGATGGACCAGAATGCGCAGCGCAGTCGACCCTGGGAGGCACAGGCCGTTATGCGTGAGGCATTGGTTGTATCGGCCATTTCAAATGCACAACGAGCCGAGCAGTTAGGGTTGCCTGCTGATGCTATTATTTTGTCGTGTAAAGTTAGCCATGTTCAAGATTTGATTACGGTTTATCAAGATCTATCTGCGCGCTGTGACTATCCCTTGCATTTAGGGTTGACCGAGGCCGGTATGGGCAGCAAAGGGATCGTAGCTTCCACCGCTGCATTGTCCGTTTTATTGCAGCAGGGGATCGGTGACACGATTCGTATTTCGCTGACGCCAGAGCCCGGCGGCGATAGACGCCAAGAGGTTGTGGTTGCGCAGGAGATATTGCAAACCATGGGCTTACGGGCATTTACTCCGATGGTGGTAGCCTGTCCGGGTTGTGGGCGCACTAGCAGTACGGTATTCCAAGAGTTAGCTAACGATATCCAAGGCTTTCTACGCGAGCAAATGCCATTGTGGCGTCATGAATACCCCGGTGTGGAAACCATGAATGTAGCGGTCATGGGGTGCGTAGTGAATGGGCCCGGTGAAAGTCGTCATGCGGATATAGGCATTAGCTTACCCGGCACAGGGGAAACTCCCGCCGCTCCTGTATATGTAGATGGCGAACGTGTTATCACGCTAAAAGGTGATACGATTGCCCAAGAGTTTCAACAAATTGTTTTGGATTACGTACAAAAACGGTACGCTCCATAAATAAGGTACTAGGCGTAGGCCTACGGAAAAGAATTTTATGTCGAAGTCTGTACAAAAACTTCGTGGCCTAACAGGCATGAAGGACATACTCCCCGGTGAAAGTGCTCAGTGGGAACAATTAGAACAAACTGTACGTGATTGGCTTGCCAGCTATGGCTATCGCAATATGCGTACCCCCGTTTTGGAATACACACAGCTATTTGCTCGTGGTATCGGAGAGGTCACTGATATTGTCGAAAAAGAAATGTACTCTTTTACCGACTCGCTCAATGATGACAAACTAACGATGCGCCCCGAGTTTACTGCCGGCATTGTGCGTGCTGCGATTGAGCATAATATGCTTTATGATCGTGCGCATCGTATTTATTCTATAGGTCCCGTATTTAGGCACGAACGCCCTCAGCGTGGTCGCTATAGACAGTTTCATCAAATTGACGTAGAGGCCTTGGGTTTGCCTGGTCCAGACATTGATGCAGAATTAATCATTATGCTGGCGCGCCTATGGAAAAAATTAGGTCTTCACGATGTACGCTTGGAAATTAACTCCTTAGGCCATAGCCAAGAACGAGCCGCGCATCGTGAAGCCTTAATTGCTTATCTAGAGCAACACACAGAGGTGATGGATGATGAGGCCAAACGCCGTATGTATACCAATCCATTGCGTGTGTTGGATAGTAAAAACCCAGCTATGCAAGACATGGCAAATAATGCACCTAAATTATTTGATTTCTTAGGTGAAGCCTCTCTTGCTCATTATCAGGGCGTATGTCAGCGTTTGGATGATGCCGGCATTGCTTATACCTTAAATCCGCGCATGGTTCGTGGTTTGGACTATTACAACCTAACCGTTTTTGAGTGGGTCACAGATCGTTTAGGTGCGCAAGGTACGGTGTGTGGCGGTGGTCGCTATGATGGGTTGATGGAGATTTTGGGTGGCAAATCTGCCCCCGCTGTTGGTTTTGCGATCGGTATGGAGCGTCTATTAGATTTATGCCAGCAGGATCAAGAGCCTTTGTCAGTACCTGAATGTCAGGTCTATATGATTCACCAAGGTGACCAAGCCCAACGTCAGGCCATGATCTTAGCCGAACAACTACGTGATGTAGGCGTTAATGTTCTAGTGCATGCGGGTTCTACGGGCTTTAAGTCGCAATTTAAACGTGCTGACGCAAGTGGGGCAGTGGTTGCTGTCATTCTAGGCGAAACGGAGATCCAAGAGCGCGCCGCTAGCGTTAAATGGTTACGAGCTAGTGATGCAGAACAACCACAGGAAAGCATTGCTTTTGATCAACTTGCTACATATTTGCAGTCAAAGGTTTAATCCGCATGGCATACGATTTAGAAGAACAGGAAAAACTAGACGCCCTGAAAGATTGGTGGGATAAAAACGGCGTCAAAATCATGGTGTTGGCTTTTTTGTTTGCTCTTGCTATTTTAGGTTGGCGAGGCTACCAGTGGTATGAGCAACACCAAGCAACTAAAGCAATGGGCTACTTTGAGGCCCTAGAGGTAGCATCCGCTCAGCCTTCCGAGGAGTCAACAGCGCGTATTTTGGCAGCTAGTGAAGCCTTAAAAAAAGATCATGCTAAATCAGGCTATACCAGTCGTGGTTTGCTGGTTGCCGCCCAAGCTTTGCAAAAGCAAGGTGACTTGGACGGGGCTAAAGCTCAACTGCAATGGTTAGCTCAGCACAGCGCGGAAACGGCACTGGTGGATATGGCTCGTTTGCGTTTGGCGGGTATTTTACTAGAGCAAACAGATTATGTGGCAGCGCTAGAACAGCTAAAAAACCCATCGGCTGCGTATGTAGGTCTTTTTGCAGACCGTCGTGGTGATATTCATTATGCCCAAGGTCAACTAGAGCAAGCGCGCTCAGAGTGGACAAAAGCCTTGGCTGCTTTGAATGAGGTGGCCTATAACCAAATTGTTCAATTAAAACTTGATGCTTTAGGAAAGGAATAACGGATGGCGATGTTACTGAATCTACGCTCGGCTAAATTTGCCGCTGCCGCACTTAGCCTTGCTGCGCTCAGTGCTTGCTCTATGTTTTCTTCTAAAGATCCGCGTTTTATGCCGGCACCTTTAGCTGACTATGACGCCAAAGTGGCTGCAAATGTACGTTGGTCTGTATCCATTGGTAAAGGGGCTGGGTTTGGTTTTGTGCCAGCCCGAGTCGGTGATCGTGTTTATGCGGCAACGCCATCTGGGCAGTTAACGCAAGTTGACTTGTCATCGGGTCGCGTGGGTTGGACAGTTAACGCAGCTAAACAACTGTCGGCGGGAGTGGGGGCGGATAATAATCTGGTAGCAGTGGCTTCTAATGATGGCTCGGTGATTGCTTATGATAGTAGTGGTAATCATTTATGGACATCTCAAGCCAGTAGCGAGGTCAACGTCCCTCCAGCCGTAGGTAATGGCTTGGTGGTAGTGCGTAGTTCTGATTATCGCATTCAAGCCTTTAATGCGCGTAATGGTGATTTGATCTGGAGCCTACAGCGCCCAGGTCCGGCTTTAGCTCTTAAAACCAATATCAAAATGGAAGTCTTTGATGGCATGGTAATTGCTGGCATGCCAAATGGACGTCTTATGATTATTGATGGGCAAACGGGCGCCGTACAGTGGGAAGGCGTGGTGTCACAGTCTCGTGGTGCGACGGATCTAGAGCGTATTAATGATGTAGTGGGTGGTCCAGCCGCTGCAGGGCCGCTACTGTGTGGCTCTTCCTACCAAGGGCGCATTGTTTGTTTTGATGTCTCTCAGGGCGGTTTTCCTGTTTGGCAAAAAGATTACTCCACAACAGCAGGTATTGTGACAGATGGCCAGTTGCTATTTGGCTCAAATCAACGTGATGTAGTTAATGCTTTCGCCTTGGGTGATGGCACAACTGTCTGGACGCAAGACGGATTGCGTAATCGTAAACTCTCTGGCCCAGCCGTCTTAAATAGCGAAATTGCTGTGGGCGACTATCAGGGATATATTCATTTTCTTTCCCGTAGCGACGGCCGTCTTCTTGGACGAGTAAGCGTTGGCTCTGGGGCTATTGTTTCGCCATTGGTGGGCACCGAACACGGTGTACTTGTCCAAAGCGGCAATGGCAATTTAGTATTGGTTGGTGTCAATTGAAAAGCATAGCTTTTAAACCCGTCGTAACCATCGTTGGCCGTGCTAACGTGGGTAAATCGACGCTATTTAACCGTTTAACCCGCTCTCGTCAGGCGCTTGTTGCTGATTTGCCTGGGTTAACACGTGACCGCCATTATGGCGAGGGTCGCATGGGTTCACGCCCTTATCTTATTGTAGATACAGGTGGTTTTGAGCCTGTAGCCAAAGATGGCATTGTGCGTGAAATGGCTAAACAAACTGAGCAAGCAATTGCTGAGTCGGATGTCATCATTTTCTTGGTGGACGCGCGTGAAGGCTTAAATCGTTTGGACTTTGATATTGCCAAGTTATTGCGCCGTAGTGGTCAGCCAGTATTGTTGGCCATTAATAAAGCAGAAGGGATGCGCTATGGCACAGCAGGCCTAGAGTTTCATGAGCTTGGCTTGGGTGAGGCCCATCTTATCTCGGCTTCTCACGGTGATGGTGTGGGCGAGCTCATTGAGGCAGCCTTAGCCACTATCCCTGAACCAGAAATCGAAGACGAGCCAGAGTTTGACCCTGATGCTCCCGAAGAGCCTTTTCAACATCGTATTAAATTAGCCATTGTAGGTCGCCCTAATGTGGGTAAATCGACTTTTATTAATGCGCTAATGGGCGAGGAACGTGTGATCGCGTTTGACCAACCCGGTACGACACGAGATGCCATTGAAATCGAATTTGATTACAAGGGTACGCCTTATACGCTGATTGATACGGCCGGTTTGCGTAAACGCGGTAAGGTCTTTGAAACCATCGAAAAATTCTCGGTTATTAAAACATTACAAGCTATTGAGGCATGTAATGTGGTGTTGTTGATGTTAGATAGCTCCACTGAGATTTCCGATCAAGACGCAAGTATTGCCGGTTTTGTTCTGGAAACAGGTCGTGCTGTCGTGATCGCCATGAATAAATGGGACGATCTGGATAGCTACAGACGTGAGTGGGCAAAACGTGAATATGCTCGTAAATTACGCTTCCTTGATTTTGCTAAGGTTCAAACGACCTCAGCACTTAAAGGGCAGGGTATTAATCATGTGATGCGTGCGGTTAAATCTGCACATGCGGCTGCATTCCGTCGTATGTCTACGCCAAAATTAACGCGTGCTATTCACGAAGCCGTAGAGCAACAACAACCGCCTCGCAAAGGGATTTTCCGTCCCAAAATGCGTTATGCGCACCAAGGTGGACAAAACCCCCCCATTGTTATTGTGCATGGCAGTGGGTTGGATGGTGTGTCAGACAGTTATAAACGTTACCTTGAAGGTAAAATCCGTGAGACCTTTGATCTCGAAGGCACGCCAATGCGTGTAGAGCTCAAGTCCTCTCGTAACCCTTATGTTCAGGAGAAGTAATTGAGTCGTTTTTGGAGTGATCACATTCATGCCTTGCAACCCTATGTGCCGGGCGAGCAACCAAAGCAAAATTTATTAAAGCTCAATACCAACGAGCATGCTTATGGTCCTTCCCCTAAGGTCTTAGAGGCGATTGCGGCCGTAACGAATGATCGTTTACGTTTGTATCCTCCATACGACAGTGCGGCATTGATTGCTGCCATTGCTGACTTACATCAGGTGGGGACAGATCAGGTATTTTTGGGTAATGGTTCGGACGAAGTCTTAGCGCATGTTTTTAATACGTTGTTTTTGCGTGATAATCGACCGCTGTTAATGCCGGACATTACTTACAGTTTTTATAAGACCTATTGCCGTTTTTTTGGTGTGCCATCAGAACTACAGCCTCTGGCGGATGATTACACGATTACGGTGTCTGATTACACTCGTCCCCGTGATGTGGCGCCTGCTGCTATTATTTTTGCGAATCCCAATGCGCCCACTGGTATTGCGTTAGGACTAGATGATATTGCAGCGATTGCTCAGGCAAATCCTGATTCTGCTATTGTGGTTGATGAGGCATATGTGGACTTTGGTGCTCAATCTGCGGCAGCCCTTTTAGGGCAGTATGACAATATTGTAGTAATTCATACTTTATCTAAATCCTATGCATTAGCTGGATTACGAGTGGGGTATGCGTTGGCTAATCCAGAGGTTGTGGCTGGATTACAACGGGTTAAAGATAGCTTTAATTCATATCCTTTAGATACGCTTGCTCAGGCCGGTGCGTTGGCGGCTATCCAAGACCGCAGTTACTTTGATGAAAAGCGTGCTGCTATAATGCAAAGTCGTGAGCAGCTTACAGCAGCCTTACGCTCCTTGGGCTTTCAGGTTTTGCCTTCAAAAACAAATTTTGTATTTGCTCGACATGAACAAGTTGATGCAAAGCATATTCATCAGGCACTACGTGACCATGGCATTTTAGTACGCCATTTTAATCAGCCCAGAATCGAACAGTTTTTGCGTATAACCATCGGCACACCCGAACAATGCGCTACACTACTAACAGCGCTGCGCGATATTTTATCTGTGCAGTCATAGATACCTGGCCATGCTTGGCTTGATGAGTGGTATATTAAATACACCTCACAAGAAATCTAACTAACTTAAATAACAACATAATTGGAGCCTAGCCAATGAGTAACAAAGGGCAGATACTACAAGACCCATTTTTAAACGCCCTACGCAAGGAACACATTCCTGTTTCTATCTACCTTGTGAACGGCATTAAATTGCAGGGTCAAATTGAATCCTTTGATCAGTATGTCGTTTTACTACGTAATACTGTGACACAAATGGTCTACAAGCACGCTATTTCCACCGTAGTGCCTGCACGTCCAGTCACCCTAAAATCGGAAGAAGACGCTGAATAAGTTGTTTTCTCTATCCTATCTTTTACCCGCTAAGCCCGCCTCTATGCTTAGCGGGCATTTCTTTTCTGGTTTAAAGCACCTATGAAAGCGTTAATTATTAGCGTCAACATGGGCGATTTAGACTATGCGGCCCATGCCGAAGAGTTCCAGATGCTGGCCCAAGGCGCAGGGGCTCAAATCATGGAAACCGTGGTCGTAAAACGCGACCGTCCTGATGCGGCTTTATTTATAGGCAAAGGGCGACTCCAAGACGCCGTGCTTCTTGCAGATCAATACGAAGTAGAAATTATTTTGTTTGATCAGGCATTAAGTCCTGCTCAACAGCGAAACCTTGAGCGCGAATTTAATCGTCGTGTTGTAGATAGGGTTTTGTTGATTTTGGATATCTTTGCCTTACGAGCCCAAAGCCACGAGGGTAAATTGCAAGTTGAGCTAGCTCAGTTGCAACATTTATCGACTCGATTAACTCGCATGTGGACTCACCTAGAGCGTCAACAGGGTGGTATTGGGATACGAGGGCCGGGGGAATCACAGCTAGAGCTTGACCGACGCATGATCGGTGCAAAGGTTCGTAAATTACGGAACGCCTCGATAAATTGAATCGTCAGCGTCAGACCCAGCGTCGTTCACGGATGCGTGGTAGCACATTAAACGTGTCATTGGTGGGTTATACTAACGCGGGTAAATCCACGTTATTTAATGCGCTGACGCGGGCGGGTGCTTATGCGGCGGATCAGCTGTTTGCTACGCTAGATACCACGACTAGACGTGTCTGGATCGAGGGTGCGGGGCAGGTGGTTATCTCCGATACCGTGGGTTTTATCCGCGACTTACCACCCACGCTCATTGCTGCGTTTAGGGCTACACTCGAGGAAACCATCCATGCGGATTTACTCTTGCATGTGGTCGATGCCTCAAGTCCGCAAAAAGACGAACAAGTTCACGAAGTCAACAAGGTCCTCGCCGATATTGGCGCAGATCAGGTTCCGACTATTTTGGTCTATAACAAGATTGACTCCGCAGGATTATCGCCGCGCCTAGAGCGTGATGAAAACGGCAACGTTGTGCGAGTTTTTGTCAGTGCTCTAGACAGAGCCGGATTAGATGACTTGCGTACAGCCATTGTTGAGTCAGGTCAATCACTGGAAAGTAATACATTCCATGACGAGAATTTATAATTTAAATGATCCCGGCTGGGGTCGTGACGGTAACAAAAACAGTGGCAATCAAAATCAGCCACCCCGTCGTCCAGACAATCAAGATACGCCACCTGATTTAGATGAGGTATGGCGAGACTTTAATAAACGGCTTTCCTCTATGTTCGGTAAAAAAGGGAATGGCGGCAATAATCAGCAGCCTCCTTCTGGTGGACGCCAGCCCATGAAAATGCCTAAAGGCTCACCTAAATTATTTTTAGGTTTGTTGATATTGGTTGTTGGGTTTTGGTTATCAACCGGTTTTGTAATTGTCCAAGAAGGGCAAGTCGCAGTGGTAACGCGTTTTGGTCAATACATCAAAACCTTGAATCCCGGCTTGCAGTGGCGTCTGCCTAATCCCATCGAGGATCATCAGGCTGTTAATATTTCACAATTGCGTACCTTTGAGATTGGCTTTAGAGGAAACTCGCGCAATAAGGTATTGACGGAGTCTTTGATGCTGACCGCTGACGAAAGCATTGTGGATGTGCA
This sequence comes from uncultured Paenalcaligenes sp., assembly GCF_947630565.1. NCBI lineage: Bacteria > Pseudomonadati > Pseudomonadota > Betaproteobacteria > Burkholderiales > Alcaligenaceae > Paenalcaligenes > uncultured Paenalcaligenes sp. Next base: position 47,519 of record NZ_CANRIC010000002.1, on the reverse strand, counting down.
GTTTGTAGTTCAATATCGTCTATTGCAAACAGGTGCGCCCGATTATTTGTTTAATACAAATAATCCAGACGAGGCCGTGCGTCAGTCTGCAGAAACCGCTATGCGCGAAATCGTAGGTAAAAAACCGATGGATTTTGTGTTGTATTCCGGACGTACTCAGGTCGCTTCAGAGGTGCAGCAATTAGCGCAAACGATATTAGATCGTTATAAAACCGGCGTCCAAATTAGTACGGTAGCGATTCAAAACGTGCAGCCCCCAGAGCAAGTCCAAGCCGCTTTTGATGACGCTGTTAAGGCGGGTCAAGACCGTGAACGTCAAATTAACGAAGGTAACGCTTACGCAAATAAAGTATTGCCAGAGGCTCGTGGTCAAGTGGCGCGTATGCTACAGCAAGCCGAAGGGTACAAGGCCAAAGTACTGGGTGATGCAAAAGGGGATAGCGCACGATTCAATAGCATCGTGACAGAATACGATAAGGCGCCAGCCATTATGCGTGACCGTCTCTATATCAGCACTTTTGAGCAGATTCTATCTGCTACCAGCAAAATTATGGTTGATAGCAAAAACAACAATATGTTGTATTTGCCCCTAGATCAAATGGCAAAAAATGTAGCTCGTGATGCCGTGCGTAGCACAGAGGCTCCTCATGCGGCAGCCACCGGTGCAGCGACAACAGCGCCCGCGACACCAGAGGCACCAGTGCGTACTACCACTGCACCTGTGCGATCTAATGCTCCCGTAACTATCCCTAACTCTAGCGATATGGGTAGTTTGGCCAGTCCTTATTCACCTTATTCCCGCTAGGAGGTCATGATGCAACGTCTGTTTCCTGCTCTGATCGCTTTGGCTATTGCTCTGGCGGTACTGTCTTCATCTGTGTTTGTGGTGCGTGAACGCGATTCTGCCTTGGTATTTGCCTTGGGTGAGGTCAAAGAAAGCATTACTAAACCCGGTTTATATTTTAAATTGCCACCGCCTTTCCAGAACGTGGTGTTTCTAGATAAACGTTTGCAAACCATCGAGGCTAAAGACCCTGAGCGTATTCAAACGGCTGAAAAGAAAAACTTGCTTATCGATTCCTACGTCAAATGGCGTATTGACGATCCTCGTTTATTCTATGTGACCTTTGGTGTGTCGGATCGTGGTGCGATTGAGCGCTTGCAAGCACAAATTCGAGATGCATTAAACGCGTCCGTCAATATCCGAACCGTAAAAGAGGTGGTTTCGGATGAGCGTGATGGCATTATGCGTGAGGTTCTTGAGGCTGTGCAAAACCGAGCTAAACCTTTAGGGGTTGCAGTGGTTGACGTTCGTTTGCGACGCATTGATTTTGCTCCAGAGATTTCAGAGTCTGTTTATAGACGTATGGAAGCCGAGCGAAAACAAGAGGCGAACCGATTACGTGCTACTGGTGCTGCTGAAAGTGAGCGCATTCGAGCCGAGGCGGATCGTGAGCGTGAAGAGCTGATTGCTGAGGCCTATGCTGAAGCCGAAACCATTCGTGGTACAGGTGAAGCTCAGGCTGCAGAGATTTATGCATCTGCTTACTCTAAAAACCCTGAGTTCTATCGCTTTTATCGAAGTCTAGAGGCATATCGCAATGCGTTTAGCTCACAAAATGATACCTTGGTGTTAAGTCCTGAGTCGGAGTTCTTCCGTTATTGGAAAAATACACAATAGTTGAGTTAATGCAATTAGATCAAAGGCCGGACTTTAGGGCTTGGCTATTTTGAAATGATTCGTATATACTAATGTGTAAGTTTTTACACCATATCGCAGGCGACTTGGGAGGCTTACGGCCCCCAAGTCGCTTTTTTGTTGTCCTGCCTATTTACATAGAAAAAGCGAAGGCTATTCTCATGTCCAATTGGTTATTGCCAGAAAGTTTGGCGGATGTTTTGCCTGCAGAAGCTCGACGTATCGAGGAACTGCGCCGTTATTTACTTGATTTGTATCGTAGCTATGGCTTCGAGCTCGTTGCTCCGCCACTCGCTGAATACTTAGAGTCCTTGCAAGCCGTTTCTGGCTCCAAGCTCAATCTATGCACCACTAAAGTGGTTGATCAGCTCTCAGGTCGTACGATGGGAATCCGGGCGGATATGACGCCTCAGGTAGCTCGTATCGATGCTCATTTACTGAATCGAAATACCGTAGCCCGTTTGTGCTATTGCGGTTCTGTATTGCATGCTCGTCCTCAAGGGCTGCTGTCTGATCGAGAACTGCTGCAGATTGGTGCAGAAATTTACGGTTATGCAGGCGTAGAAGCTGACCTTGAAATCATTCGTTTAGCCTTAGCTAGTGTTTCTAAGGCGGGTGTGAAAAATGCACGCCTGGATTTAAACCTGCCCGGTATTGGGCATGCCATTATTCAGATGGACCCTGCGTTGCTGCCTTACACTGAAAAAGTTTTTGACTTGCTCAGCGCTAAAGACATTCCTGGTCTACAAGAACTACAAAGTAGTATTCCTAATTGTCAAACCGAGAGCATTCAGGCTTTACTGACATTATGTTCTTTGTATGGTGATGCTCATCAGGTCATCGCAAAGGCAAGACAGGTTTTACCGCACACGGAAAATATCACTAAAGCCCTAGATCAGTTACAGGCTCTAGTTCAGTCTTTGGATGTTGCTGTGCTGACGGTGGATTTAGCTGATATGGGTGGCAGCTCTAGCTACCATACCGGCGTGGTTTTTTGTGTTTATGCTGATGGCTGGCATGACGCGTTGGTGCGTGGGGGTCGTTATGATGGCGTGGGTAAAACCTATGGCCGAGATCGACCTGCTACGGGATTCAGTATGGATTTACGTAAACTATCTGCTGGTTTAGCTGCAGCGCAACGGGTGCGTGCAATTCGGGCACCTTGGGGTACTGAGGCGGCCTTGCAGGACAAGTTAAATAGTTTACGCGAGTCGGGTGAAATCGTGATTCAGATGCTACCCGATCAGTCCCCCGAACTGGACGAGTTCCTTATTGACAGAGAGCTGGTACAGCTTGATGGGGAATGGCAGTTGCGGTCTTTGGCTGTTTAACTGCAACACATTTTTCGGGCTTTTAGCTACTAACAGGCCAGATACATCCGGCCCTTATTTTATTGATACGTAACATGAACAAAAACATTGTGGTGATCGGCACCCAGTGGGGTGACGAAGGTAAAGGCAAGATCGTCGATTGGCTAGCAGAATCTGCGCAGGGCGTAGTTCGCTTCCAAGGCGGTCATAATGCAGGCCATACCTTATGGATTAACGGTAACAAAACGGTTTTGCGTTTGATTCCCTCCGGCATCATGCATGATCACGTTACTTGCTATATTGGTAATGGCGTGGTGCTTTCGCCCGAGGCTTTGCTTTCTGAAATCAAAGAACTTGAGGCTGCTGGTTTAAACGTGCGTGATCGTTTGCAAATTTCAGTGGCATGTCCATTGATTTTGCCTTATCACATTGCGATAGACCAAGCGCGTGAGGCTCAAAAAAGCCCCGATAAGAAAATTGGTACTACAGGCCGTGGTATTGGGCCAGCCTACGAGGATAAGGTCGCTCGTCGTGCTTTGCGTGTACAAGATCTATATGATTTGGATCTATTTAAAGAAAAGTTAGACGAAGTGTTGGATTACCACAACTTTGTTCTAACGAATTACTTAAATGCAGAGCCCGTTTCTGCAGATGTGGTGATGGAGCAAGCCGTTCGTTTTGCCGAAGAACTACGTCCTATGGTTGCAGACGTCAGCAACAACCTATACCAAGCTTTTAAAGCAGATCATAAGCTGCTTTTCGAGGGTGCACAGGGTGCTTTGTTAGACATTGATCATGGTACTTATCCTTTTGTGACCAGCAGCAACTGTTTAGCTGGTGCCGCTTCTGCGGGGGCTGGTGTTGGTCCTCAGCAACTGAGCTACGTATTGGGTATTGCTAAATGCTATACCACTCGTGTGGGATCAGGCCCTTTCCCTACCGAGCTTCATGATGAAATCGGCACACGTTTGGCCGAGGTCGGTAAAGAGTTTGGCTCGGTAACGGGTCGTGCGCGTCGCTGTGGTTGGTTTGATGGTGCCGCGATGAAACGCTCCGTCATGATCAATGGGATTTCGGGTTTATGTGTCACTAAATTAGACGTGCTTGATGGTTTGGATAGCATTAAAATTGGTGTGGGCTATCGCTATAAAGGCGAGTTCTTGGATGTGTTGCCTCATGGTGCGCATGCGGTGGCCGAAGCCGAACCCGTACTTGAGGAAATGCCAGGCTGGACTGAGTCCACCGTTGGTATCACTGAGTACGACAAATTGCCAGTTAATGCGCGTCGCTACCTAGAGCGTATCGCCGAGGTATGTGAGGTACCTATTGATATGGTATCTACAGGTCCTGATCGTAATGAGACCATCGTATTGCGTGATCCATTTACTAAGTAAATAGCTCGTAATAAAAAAGCGGCCTTTGGGTCGCTTTTTTTGTCACGTGAGCAAAATAATAACTAATTATATTTTCAATAGGGATGTGCTTTGTTAAACTAATACGATGGGCGGCTATAGGCCGCTCTATGCGTTTGTGGGTTATTGCTACCTAGCAGGCGCATTTTGGTTTAAGATTATGCACCACATTTATAAATAGTTAGGATCGGCTATGAGTCTGCCCCAAAATACTGACAGTGACCTATGGGTTAACTGGAAACAATACAACGAACTAATCGAAAAGCTGGCGTTACAAATTCACGAGTCAGGCTGGAAATTTGACAAAATTGTCTGCTTGGCCCGCGGTGGTATGCGCGTGGGTGATGTGGTTTCGCGTATTTATGATGTGCCTTTAGGTATTTTGGCGACCAGTAGTTACCGTGAGGCCGCTGGCACAGAGCAGGGGTCATTAGACATTGCTCAGTTTATTACCATTACACGTGGCACCTTAGATGGCAATGTGTTGCTGATTGACGACATGGTAGATACTGGCATGACCTTTAAACGGGTGCGTGATCATTTGCGCACACAGTTTCCTGCCATCAACGAACTACGCACTGGTGTTTTATGGTGGAAAGGCCACTCCCAAGTTGAGCCGGACTATTTTGTTGATCACCTGCCTACTAATCCTTGGATTCACCAGCCTTTTGAGGACTACGATAGCATTCGACCTCACCAGTTAGAGGCATGGATTCGCAAAGGGAAAGGCACTAAATAATCGGTTTGGTTTTGACGTTGGGCGCTAAATCATGCTAGTATCAACGTCTAACCTTATATTTTGCGTATTGTGTATGTGTTGATTAACGCTACACGTACACAACTGTTTTTAACCCTTTTTTAAGCAAGGCTTCCAAAGTACATGTCTACTGTCCGCCTGAAAGAAAACGAGCCTTTCGAGGTCGCGATGCGTCGCTTCAAGCGCACCATCGAAAAAACTGGTCTATTAACTGAATTGCGCTCACGCGAATTCTACGAAAAGCCAACAGCTGAACGCAAACGCAAACGCGCCGCTGCTGTAAAACGTCATTACAAACGTATTCGCAGCCAGCAATTGCCTCCGCGTCTGTATTGATACCTGAATCCTATATTCAGGAACTACTAGCGCGTGTCGATGTTGCAGATGTCGTAGGGCGCTACGTACAGTTACGCAAGGGTGGGGCCAATTTAATTGGCCTATGTCCCTTTCATAACGAAAAATCTCCTTCTTTTACTGTCAGTCCTGCAAAACAGTTCTATCATTGTTTTGGTTGTGGGGCACATGGCAGCGCTATTAGTTTTCTGATGGCACATACCGGGGCGACTTTCCCCGAGGCCGTACGCTCATTATCGAGCGAGGTCGGTCTAACAGTACCTGAAACAAATCGCTCTCCACAGCAACGTGAATACGATCAGTTGCGTAAAGAACAGCGTTCTGTTCATCAACAAATTCTGGATACGGCGCAGGAACATTATCTGCGTCAGTTCAAAAACTACGAACCTGCTCAAAATTATATTAAACAGCGAGGCCTGTCTGCGCAGACTATTGCTCGTTTTGGTTTGGGTTGGTCACAAGCAGATCGTCAAGACTTAGCCCGTATTTTTCCGAATTACCAAGATCCGTTGTTAGTCGAGTCAGGATTGGTCGTCGAGTCTGAGGACGGCCGTCGTTATGACCGATTTCGTTCGCGAGTGATGTTCCCTATACGAAGCCGTAAAGGGGATGTGATTGGATTTGGTGGGCGTCTGATAGCCAAAGGCGAGCCTAAATACCTGAACTCACCTGAGACGCCGTTATTTTCCAAAAGCCATGAATTGTACGGCTTATGGGAAAACCGACAGGGCATTCGTACCGAGGGCTTTGTTACGGTTGTAGAAGGCTATATGGATGTGGTGGCGTTATCTGACGTTGGATTAAATAATGCCGTTGCCACATTGGGTACAGCAACGACAGAGTTTCATATTCGGCATTTAATGCGAGCCAGTGATCGTATTGTTTTTTGTTTTGATGGTGATGGCGCAGGCCGTAGAGCAGCGTGGCGTGCCTTAACCACATGCTTACCGCAATTACGAGATGATGTTTCTATGCGGTTTTTATTTCTGCCCCCAGAGCATGACCCAGACTCTTATGTGCGTGAATTTGGGGTAGAGGCATTCAGAGAGCAAGCCAAAAATTCAGCGCCTTTATCGCGTTTTATGTTGGAGGAGCTTTCCTCTAGGCATGCAATGGACGAGGCCGAAGGTCGGGCTGCCTGTGTGCACGAAGCCATTCCTTTATTGCATGCTTTACCTGATTGCACGCTTAGTTTGCAGATCGAGCAAGAGTTTGCACAAATGGTGCGACTAACGCCGGATGAGCTGCAGTTACGTTTGATGCAGGCTCAGTCAGTGCATACTCACTCTCAGCAGGCTTCAGCTAGCGTTGATAGCTTTAACGCTAATACGGCTCCTATGCCGTCTACAGATGCTTGGGAGCAGATGGCATCCATACCAATGGAGCATTATGAACCCGAGTCAGCCCCTAAGAAAAAAAGAACGCGTGCACCACAAAATGCACGGACGGTGACGCCAATTGCGAAACGATTATTGAAATTGTTAGCGGCATATCCGCATTTAGCTCAAGACTTAGACCATGAGGCGCTTGAAATTATTGTACAAAGCCCCACCTTAGTCTTAGTACAGGATTTAATTGCTTTGGCTAATGATACCCAAGCTCAGCATATTGGGGCATTAACCCAAGCGGTTGATTCAGATTCTGACTTAGCGCATGTATTACAAGGCCTAGCCTCAGAGCTACTGCAGCAAGACGATCTTCCCGATCCCAAGGGCGAATGGAATGATGCGTTGCGTAAAATACAGCTTGAGGCGATTAAACAGGAACAATCTGATTTAATTGCTGCCGGATTGCCCGATGCGGCATCACGGCAACGTTATCAAGACTTGTCACGCAGAATGGCTCAGTTGCTTACTGCGCCATTGTCTTAACTGCAGTAAAATAGTACGTTTATTGCATCGCTGCTGGTGATTAAACTAGCCGATGCAAAACCTATTAAGGAATCGCAAATACGACTCGCCTTTAGGGCACTATCGCTATCATAAAATAATGTGGGCAAAATGCATGTTGTTACTGCCATTGCCTTGTTTGATTACACAAGGATTTATTCTTATTTAGTCAACAGCTACTTGTTCGCTTATTTTACCTTTGGTGCAGTTGCATTTGCATTTATCTATATTCACACCGTTATGGTGTTTTGCGTCAATGGGATTCAATATGACTCAATCGACTGGCAATAACTCGACGATTCGCACTGTGACTATGGCGGCATCTTCGGATGACGATAGCACTTCTGTTAACGTCGACGCGACATTGGGTGCGCCTGCGCCAGCCAAAAAAGCGGCTAAAAAAGCGGTGAAAAAGGCAGTCAAAAAAGCAGTGGCTAAAAAAGTAGCGACGAAAAAAGTCGTGGAAGACGTGCTGGCTGCAGATATTGACGTGGATGAAGACAGCCCAGCTCCAGCTAAAAAGGCAGCCAAAAAAGCTGTTAAAAAGGCGGTGGCTAAAAAAGCAGTTGCCAAAAAGGCCGCTAAAAAAGCAGCCCCCGCAGCGCCAGCAGCTCCTGCAGGGCGCCGTGGTCGACCAGCTAAAACATCTGCCTTTGATGATGACGATCATATCGAAGATGGTGACGAGGTCATCCCAGACTTAAAGCCCGTAAAAAAAGGCAGTAAACGTGGTGGTGCTCGTGATGTGTTTGGTGGCCGTGGTCAGTTAACACCCGAGGAACAAGAAGCCCGTCGTAATCGCCTTAAAGCCCTCATTAAGTTGGGTAAAGAGCGCGGATACTTGACCTATGGCGAGATCAACGATCACCTGCCTGATGATTTGGTAGACGCTGAGGCGATTGACGGTATTATTGGTACTTTCAGTGATATGGGGATTATGGTCTACGACCAAGCTCCCGACGCTGAGACCTTACTCATGAGCGATAATGCGCCATTGGCTTCCAGTGATGATGATGTGGACGATGAAGCCGAGGCCGCGTTAACCACAGTAGACTCAGACTTTGGTCGTACTACAGACCCAGTGCGTATGTACATGCGTGAAATGGGGACAGTAGAGCTATTAACTCGCGAAGGCGAGATTGAGATTGCTAAACGCATCGAAGACGGTTTGAAGCACATGATCATGGCGATTGCAGCATGTCCTACCACAGTTAATGAGGTGCTTGCCTACATTAACGAGGTACGTGAAGGCAGCATGGGCATTGATGACGTGGTGGATGGCCTAATTGATGATGAAGGAGAGGACTACGCTGGCTCAGGGGTAACGGATGAGGACGACGAAGGTCCAGCCGGTGGTATGAGCAGTAAACAGCTAGAATACCTACGCACTAAGTCACTTAAAAAATTCGATGTCATTCAAGAGTGGTTTGAAAAGATGCGTGTGGCCTTTGAGTCAGAAGGCTACCGCAGTCCTGGATACATTCAAGCTAAAGAAAATATTTTGAATGAATTTATGGGTATTCGCTTTACCGCAAAAATGGTAGAGAAACTAGCCGATACGATGCGTGAGCAGGTTGGTGCGGTGCGTGCCCTAGAGCGTGAAATTCTGCAGATCTGTGTGACTCGTGCCGAAATGCCGCGCTCCCACTTTATCAAAAGCTTCCCTGGTAACGAGACTAATTTAGAATGGGTAACCAACGAATTGGCCTCTAACCCATCGTATGCAGAGACGCTTGAGCGATTCGTGCCTGCGGTACAGGAAATCCAAGAAAAACTATTGGAAATCCAAGCGAGTGTGGTGTTGCCGTTAACGGACCTCAAAGAGGCCAATAAGCGCATGCTAACCGGCGAAGCCAAAGCTCGAAAAGCAAAGCGTGATATGACGGAAGCCAACTTACGTTTGGTTATTTCTATTGCTAAAAAATACACAAACCGTGGTTTGCAGTTCTTGGATTTAATCCAAGAGGGTAATATCGGTTTGATGAAAGCAGTAGATAAATTTGAATACCGTCGTGGTTACAAATTCTCTACCTATGCAACATGGTGGATTCGTCAGGCAATTACTCGCTCTATTGCGGACCAAGCTCGCACGATTCGTATTCCAGTTCATATGATTGAAACGATCAATAAGATGAATCGTATCAATCGTCAGATTTTGCAGGAAACAGGCGTAGAGCCAGATCCAGCGACTTTGGCTCAAAAAATGGACTTACCCGAAGATCGAGTACGCAAAATCCTAAAAATCGCTAAAGAGCCGATTTCCATGGAAACACCGATTGGTGATGATGATGATTCGCACTTAGGCGATTTCATTGAGGACACCAATACCGTGTCACCCTCGGATTCAGCCTTACATGGCTCAATGCGTGATGTGGTGAAAGATGTGTTGGATTCGTTGACTCCGCGCGAAGCAAAAGTATTGCGTATGCGTTTTGGTATTGAAATGAGTACAGACCAAACACTCGAAGAGGTCGGTAAGCAGTTTGATGTAACGCGTGAGCGTATTCGTCAAATCGAAGCCAAAGCCTTACGTAAGCTACGTCACCCAAGCCGCGCAGATAAGTTGAAGTCTTTCCTCGAAGGTAAGTAAATCATTATCTGCTAATAGCTGATAGGCGGTACAAAGCCCCATTTATGAAAATAGATGGGGCTTTTTTTGTCTGGTTAGGAGCGTAAATGTTGGCATTGACCGGCAATATAGGTGGCTTGAATACAGCGGTCATCACCTAACGTGATGAGTGAAAATAGCCGTTCCTCAAGGCTAGCGGCACCATTCTGTCGTCTAGAGAGCAATGGGGTAGCCGTATCATCAATGATGATGAAGTCAGCCTCATTACCGATTGAAAATGAACCGACCATCTCTAGCTGTAGTTGCTGAGCAGCACCAGCAGTGACTAAATAAAACAACTGAAAGGCGTTAAGGTAATGATTTTTTAAGCGCGCTATTTGATAGGCTGCTGCCATGGTTTTTAGCAAAGAAAAGGAGGTGCCTGCGCCCACATCCGTTCCTAGGCTAAAAGAGGCTTGATGGTGAAGCGCTTGGTGGCTATCAAAAAGGCCACTGCCTAAAAATAAGTTAGAGGTTGGGCAGTGAGAAATATTGGCCCCACTTTGGGCTATACGTTGCCAATCTTGTTGGTCTAGATAAATACCATGACCATAGACAGCCCGAGGCCGCACCAGGTCATAGTGGTCATAAATGTCTAAGTAGCTACGATACGAAGGAAATAGCTCATGAACCCATGCAATTTCAGCTTGGCTTTCTGCTACATGAGTTTGAATGAAAATGTCAGGGTATGCATTGGCAAGGGCTTGGCAGCTTTGGAGTTGACTGGGGCTAGAAGTAGGGGCAAAACGTGGGGTGAGGGCATAAAGCTGTCGCCCTTTATGATGCCAACGCTCAATTAAATCAGCACTGTCTTGTGCGCCTGTGATGGCGGTATCTTGTAGATACTCAGGGCAGTTTCTATCCATTAAGACTTTGCCCGCAACCATACGCATATTACGCTGCGCACTTTGGTTAAAAAAGCTCTCCACAGAGCTTTTGTGTACGCTGCCATACACTAAGGCAGTGGTAGTGCCGTTACGCAATAGCTCATTGAGAAAAAAGCGACTCACTTGATCGGCGTGTTGTGGATCATGAAAGTTTGACTCGGTAGGAAACGTATAAGTTTCTAACCAAGGCAATAAGTCGGGAGCGGGTGAGGCAATCATATCGGTTTGTGGATAATGAATATGCGTATCAATAAAACCTGGACTAATAATCTTGCCTCGATAATCATGTACTAATACGTGAGGAGGCAGGGAGGGGTAAAGTGTTTCATAGTCTCCTACATGTTGAATCCGGCCATCAGCAACGATTAGCAAACCGTCCTCGTGCCAGATAGGCTTAGGCTGTTGTATGGTAGAAAGGATGGGGTCAAAGAAAAGAATCTGCCCTCTGTAGGCGTGTACAGTGAATGTCATGATGTCTTTTTTAGTTGCAGTAAATGATGCACGATTAAACCAATCACTAAACCCCAAAAGGCACTACCTATATTAAATAGGCTGATACCGGAGGCCGTGGCTAAAAAGGTAAACAGAGCGCTTTCACGATGACTAGATTCATTAAAGGCAGTGGCAAAGCTTTGACTGATTGTGCCTATTAATGCAATACCGGAAATAGCTGCAATTAACGCATGAGGTAAGGCAAGAAAGAAACTAATTAAGGTCGCACCAAACACACCGCATAGTAGATAGATAAGTCCCGCATAGATAGCGGCCTTATAGCGTTGAGCTGGCTCAGGATGAGACTCAGGGCTCATGCAAAGAGCCGCAGTAATAGCAGCGAGGTTATACGCAAAACCACCAAATGGAGCCAAGATAACACCCATCAAACCAGAGCCTGCAATAATAGGAGACATAGGCGGCTGATAACCATACGTTTGCATGACGGCGACCCCAGGCAGGTTTTGAGAGCTTAGGGTGACTAAAAATAAAGGAATACCAACGCCAATTAAGGCCCCTAGATTCCACTCTGGTGTTTGCCAAATCGGGGCAGTCAGTCCCCAGCGTAAATGACTAAAAGAGAGTGAGTCTTGAAAAAATAAAAAACCAACACCTATTAGCAACGTGATTACCACAGCTAAACGTGGACTAAAATGACGCACTGTAAAATAACTAATTAGCATCAGCAGCACTAAAGACCAACTTTCCTCTGCTGCAATAAATAGTCCTATACCAAAATGCACCAAAATACCCGCTAACATCGCTGCTGCTAGATGCGCAGGTATCCAACGACTAAATTGGTAGAACAAGCCGCTCAGACCGACTAAGGTCATTAATAGCGAAGCAAACATAAAGACAGCAATTGATTGCGCATAGTTGTATTGCATTAGACTCGTTGCTAACAGGGCTGCGCCGGGAGTAGACCACGCCATCAGTACAGGCGTGCGAGTCAGCAGCGAGGGGATAATGCTGCTGATGCCTATCCCCACCCCTAATGCCAGCATCCATGAGCCTATCTGAGCTTCAGTGGCGCCAGCGGCTTTAGCGGCTTGCAGCACAATCGCAATTGAGCTGCTATAACTGATGATGACAGCAAGTAAACCTGCTGTAAAAGTAGAGAATTGTCCGGTGCTTTTTGCCATAAAAATCACTTGCAACAAATAAGATAAAACATGCCATTATGCGCTAAAATCGTTATAGCGTTAGCTATATTTCGATTGGGAAATGGATAAGAACAAGGGCTTATGCATGATTGTTTTTGATGAATATTAAGAATAAACAGATCCTAATAGTAGTATTTGGTTATTTACTAATAACCATATAGAATTTAGTTGTATATAGGGCGCAATTTAGCGTTTTTTAGCTCTCTTTTGTGAGTTTATATTATGACTCGTAATATTTTTTCTCGATTACCGATTGCTGGTGTGCTGGCAGCGGTAGGCCTTTCATCGGCCATGACAACAGCGGTAGCCGCAGAGCTAGACGCTGAGGCGATCGAGCGCGGCAAGACCTCTGCCGTCACCTGTATCGCCTGCCACCAAGCCGACGGCAGTGGCATGAATATTCCTGGCGGTGAGTCCTGGCCTCGTTTGTCAGGCTTAGATCGTGATTATATGGTCAGCCAATTAAAGGCATTTAAAGACGGTTCACGTAATAATGCGTCTATGTTGGCATTTGCAACCATGCTAAATGATGAGCAAATGGTTGATGTGGCTACTTATTACGCGAGCCTGCCTGTTACTAAAGCCGACGCACCTGCCGTGGATGAAGCCTTATTAAAGCATGGTGAGAAACTGGCTCTTAAAGGGGATTGGGACCGTTACATTGTTGCCTGTACTAGCTGTCATGGGGTAGGCAACCAGGGTAATGGGGCGACCTTCCCTGGTTTAGCCGGCCAGCATCCAGGCTACATTGCTCAGCAAATTACGGCTTGGAAAAATGAAACACGTAAAAACGATCCTCAGAATTTGATGGCCGTTATCGCCAAACGCATGGACGATCGTGATATTGAGGCTGTTTCTGCGTGGTTAGCTACGCAGCCTGCTAAAGGCCAAGAGTAAGGGGATACGTAATGAAAATGATGTTTAAAAAATTATTGCCAGTAGCTGTTGCGGGTGCCTTTTTACTGGGCACAGCAGCAGCGAATGCACAAATTACCAAATATGGTAAAGACCTCACCGATGAAGAGCGCGAAAAAATCAGCGCTATGGTTCCTGGGGTTCCAGCACCCAAAGATGAGGAGTTCGTACATATTCCTCCTACCATGGAAGACCTAGAGGCGTCTGACTTACATCCTAAAATGAAAGAAGCCATTCGTCGTGGGCACGATTTGTTTGTGAACACACAACAGCTACGTGGCACAAATGTGTTTAACAACATGAACTGTTCTAGCTGTCACATGGCCGAAGGTCGTCTCCCTTTTGCGGGGCCAGTATGGCCTGCAGCGGTGGATTTGCCCGCATACCGGGGTAAAAATGGTCACGTTAACAACCTAGAAGAACGCATTGTGGGCTGTTTTACTTACTCCATGAATGGTAAACCTCTAGAATACGGCAGTGACGATATGTTGGCGTTGTCGCTCTACCATCAGTGGTTGGCTACAGGCGTACCTATGTTCCCTAAAGATAAACTTTATGGTCGTGGTTTCCCTCGCCTAGCAGATGCAGAGCAAAAGCCGGATGCAGTTCGTGGTAAAGCCGCTTATCAAGCTAACTGTGCCGTTTGTCATGGTGAAAATGGGGCAGGTAAAGTAGACGGTGATAAGGTGATTTTCCCTGCTTTATGGGGGGATGATTCGTATAACTGGGGTGCAGGTATCGCTCGTGTATACACATTGGCTTCTTTTACTAAACACAACATGCCTTTAGGTCAGCCTAATTCGCTGTCTGAGCAAGATGCGTGGGATATTGCTCAATACGTAGATAGCCAAGAGCGTCCTCAAGAGCCTCGTTATACAGGCAATGCCAAAGAAACACGTGAAAAATACCTAGACACATTCCATAAACACTCAATGTACGGCCTAGAGTACGAAGGAAAAATTCTGGGTGATCATGATAATGTAGGTCATAAAGATTTCTTAAAACCAGAGATCCTACGTTCACGTGATTTCACGGGTGGCAAAAAAGCCGAGTAAATCTGTAATTAAATCCTAGCAGGATTTTCTATTACGAAAATACCCGCATATCAATGGCTTAGCCGTGATGTGCGGGTATTTTTATATGTGGATTTCGGGCAAAGGACACAGGCGCTAACACAAAGAAACTTGCTGATCGTCGTGCTTTGACTGAAGATGAAGTCTCATTGATGTCGATTAAAGGAGGCTAGTAATGCCCCAGAATATGAAAGCATTTATCGCCGCTGCAGCCATTAGTTTTGGATTAGCAGCCCCTATTGCTCATGCTCAAAGCACGGCTCCTGTACCGTCCGCACCACCAGCTCCACAGATCATTGAGCCCTCAGATCAGCAACTTGATCAGTATGCGACAGCCGCTCAACAGCTAACCGTGGTGGCGGCAGACTATCAACCCAAATTAGAGGCGGCTACCGATGATCAGGCTCGTCAGAATATTATGCGCGAAGCAGATGGGAAAATGGTGGCAGTCGTAGAGAAAAGTGGGCTAAGCGTTGACCAATATAATGGTATTAGTTTAGCGATTCAACAGGACCCCACTTTACGTCAGCAAGTTGAACAGCGAATTAAAACCAAGTAAGTCTCCCTCTTGTGTTGCTTATGCCGCTTTGATGCAATATCAAAGCGGTTTTTTTTATCACTAAAAAACGTAGTCTCTACGCGTGTTAAGCCAAGCAAACCCCGCCACGGGTGGGGGTGTCATATTCTCTTCATGTGGGTTTAACAAACCTGTCACTTCATATTTTTACACTGTGTCTTTATTCCATACCCCTTAGAGAGCTAAGGATAGTGAAAAAGGATGCGCTGTGAGCGAACAAGCAGCAATACGTTTGCAAAATATACATAAATCCTGGGGCGATCATACTGTGATTGAAGCCTTGGATTTGGACATTATGCGAGGCCAGTTAACGGCTTTATTAGGTCCATCAGGTTGCGGTAAGTCAACCTTGTTGCGCATGATTGCAGGGTTAGAAAGCGTTGATCAAGGCAGCATTGAGATCAAAGGGGTAGATGCTACCCATGCCTTGCCGGCTGAGCGTCATTTGTCTATGGTTTTTCAATCCTACGCGCTATTTCCACATTTATCGGTGGCCCAAAATATTGTCTTTGGGTTAACGGTGCGTAAAGTGAATAAGCACGAGCGTGATCAGCGTTTAGCCCAAGCATTGCAGTTGACTAACTTGGTAGGTTTTGAAGATAGAAAACCAGGGGAACTCTCTGGTGGACAGCGTCAACGTGTTGCATTGGCTCGTAGTATTGTTTCCGGCCATGACATTTGCTTAATGGATGAGCCTTTGTCGAACTTGGATGCAAAATTACGCCATAGTGTTCGACATGAAATTAGAGCATTGCAGCAACGTCTAGGTATGACAGTGGTTTATGTAACGCATGATCAGACAGAAGCCTTAGGAATGGCGGATAAGGTCGTACTGTTGAATCAAGGACGTATTGCGCAGCAAGGTACAGCACAACAGCTTTATACCTATCCAGCGAATACGTTTGCAGCTAGCTTCATTGGTAGCCCGCCTATGATGCTAATAGAGAGTCATCTGTTGCCAACGGCGCAATGGGCTGGTCTAAAAAATAGCGCAATGCTGCATTGCACCATAGGTGTGCGTCCTGAGCATTTGCAGCTGATTACTCCGCATCCTGCGTTATTGACGGTTGAGGTATTGCAGCAAGAATTTCAAGGAGCTGAGTCGTATGTCTATGTGCAGCTGCCTGATTCTCGCACGTTAATTGTTCGTTCTGATCCCAAAAAGAAATATGCCATAGGTCAGTTACTTGGCTTGTGTTGGGACAAATCACACAGTCATTTTTTTCAGCCAGAAGATGGTTTGCGCATAGATGATGCCACGACTCTTCCTGCGTTTCGATTTCCTTCCGCCGTTGCGCAGTGCGCATAACGGTATTCTGTTTTTTTATAAGTGATGAAAGAGATGTTAAAAAAAGTAGTCTATGCGTCTTCGTGCGCGCTAATGATGGCTTATGCGGCCAGCGCTGCAGCAAAAACAGAGTTAACGATGTACTACCCGATTGCGGTGGGTGGCCCACTCACCGAGGTAGTCGATGGCATGATTCAGGATTTTCATAAAGAAAATCCTGATATCACAGTGAAAGCCGTGTATTCCGGTAACTATGATGAAACGCGAGTGCGAGCTTTGTCTGCCATTCGTGGTGGCGAATCAGTGCAGCTATCTGTATTAGGGGCTTTGGATGCCCATGATTTAGTTGAGCAAGGACTGGTTGAGTCGTTTAGTGATGTGACAAAAAGCGAAGCAGAAAAAGCATGGCTAACGAGCTTTTATCCGGCTTTAATGGCGAATGGCACGATTCAGGGTAAGGTCTGGGGTATTCCCTTTCAACGCTCTACCATCGTTATGTATTACAACAAAGATGCTTTTAAGGCCGCCGGTTTAGACCCAGAAAAAGCACCGACTACTTGGGATGAGCTGGTTGATAGTGCTAAAAAACTAAGCAAAGACAACCAGTACGGCATCATGATTCCTTCTACTGGCTACCCTTACTGGATGTTTCAGGCTTTAGCTATTCAGAATGGGCAAATGCTGATGAACGAGGAAGGTACCAAAACCTATTTAAATACACCAGAAGCCGTAGAGGCCCTCACTTTTTTCAAAGAGCTATCTACTAAGCATCAGGTCAGTCCTAAAGGGACGATTGAGTGGGGAACCTTGCGTCAAGCCTTTGTCCAAGGTCAAACCGCTATGATGTGGCACACCACAGGTAATCTAACTGCGGTAAAAAAAGAAGCTAATTTTGATTTTGGCGTGGCTATGTTACCAGGTAAAAAACAACCTGCGTCTCCTACTGGAGGGGGTAATTTTTATCTCTTTAAAGGGGCTTCTGACGATCAAAAGCAAGCAGCAGTGGATTTTATGCGTTGGATGACGGCTCCTGAACGTGCTGCAGCTTGGTCTATTGCTACTGGTTATGTGGCGACAAGTCCCGCCGCTTATGAAACAGAGACTCTGAAAAAATATGGTCAAAGCTTTCCTCCGGCTCTAGTGGCTAGAGATCAGCTAGAGGTAGCGGTGCCTGAGTTTGCAACGTATGAAACAGCGCGTGTACGTGAATTGTTATCAAATGCCGTACAAGCCGCTATTACAGAAACCAAAACACCTCAGGCTGCGCTAGATGAAGCTCAGCAAGGTGCCGAGCGTTTACTGCGCGATTATCAATAATACATAATGCCTTAGGTTTTTTGGATTTTATAAGTAGTAATTATGACTGGTTCATCACGGATAAGGGGGCGTCAGAGCATGTATGCGTGGATGATGCTGACACCTCTGCTTGTTTTAATTAGTTTGTTTGCTTTCATTCCTACGCTTCAAACCGTGTGGGCCAGTCTCTTGACCAAAGGCAGTAGTCGCCGTCCCCCTCAGTTTACGGGGCTGGATAACTATCAGGATTTATTGGCTGACCCCGTGTTCTGGCAGGTATTAAGTAATAACTTTTGGTATGCCATAACGACCATTCCTGTCTCTATTGTTTTAGCACTATTGATGGCGTTGTGGGCGAATCAATCTATGCGCTTAAGGTCTGTGGTGCGTAGTGCCTATTTTACGCCAACGATGTTGCCAATGATCGCAGCAGCGAACTTGTGGCTCTTTTTTTACACGCCTGGGTTAGGGGTGCTGGATAGATTGACGGCCTTGGTTGGGATGGAGAGTACGAACTGGCTAGGCCAGCCAGACACGGCCTTATGGGCGGTAGTCGCAGTCACTATTTGGAAAGAAGCCGGATTTTTTATGATTTTTTATCTGGCGGCCTTGCAGGGGGTTGCGCCTGATTTAAGGGATGCTGCGCGTATAGAGGGCGCATCACGTTGGCAGTATGGTCGGCGAATACTGTGGCCGTTATTAATGCCAACCACTTTGTTTATTTTGATTAATGCGTTGATCAATTCTGTTAAGTTAATTGATCACTTATTTATATTGACCAAAGGGGGGCCTAATAATGCCTCTAAGTTGGTGTTGTATTGGATTTGGGAAATGGCCTTTGCCTATATGGATAGACCGAGTGCTGCAGTGATGACCGTATTGTTAATTGTGTTGTTGGCTGTTATTGCGGTATTGCAGTTTCGGTTTATTGAGCGTCGCGCTCACTATCAATAAGGGGTCATGATAATGAGTGGAATGGTAAGTACGGAATTACAACAACGACCTGCTGTTATTGCCTTAAAAAGACCCATCCAGTGGGGAGCCTATTTAGATAAGGTGGGCGCATGGGTACTGGCTTTGCTGTGGATAGCGCCGTTGTTGTTTGCTGCATGGGCGGCTTTTAGGACGCCAGAGGCGGCATTGAATTTTGACTGGGAAAGAGGGTGGTCTTTAGAGAATTTTGCTACGGCTTGGCAGCGTGCCCCCTGGTTACAGTATTTTGTTAATACAGTCGTCTTAGTCACTGTCATTTTAATCGGGCAGTTTATATTATGTACGTTTGCTGCGTTTGCATTTGCGCGCTTTCAGTTCAAGGGTAGAGGTCTACTTTTTAGCTTGGTTTTATTGCAACTCTTTATTTTGCCAGAGGTGTTGATCGTAGAAAACTACGCCATGGTTTCTCGATTAGGCGTGATGGATAGCGTGTGGGGGATGGCCTTGCCGTATATGGCCAGTGCTTTTGGTGTTTTTTTATTACGTCAAAATTTTAAGCAAATTCCTAGAGAACTAGAGGACGCTGCCCGTGTAGAGGGCTGTAGCTGGCTGCAGGTATTGTGGCGAGTCTATGTGCCATTAGCTAAACCTATTTATGTGGCGTATGCCTTGGTCTCCGTCTCTACGCACTGGAATAACTTTCTCTGGCCATTAGTGATTAGTAGCTCTGATCAGACTCGTCCATTGACAGTCGGCTTATCATTATTTGGTGCCCCTGAAAGTGGTGTGAGTATTGCTTTGATTAGTGCGGCGACTTTAATGACCGTGGCCCCTTTGTTGACAGGTTTTTTATTGTTTCAACGTCATTTCATCCAAGCATTTTTACGTGCAGGTATTCGTTAAGTTAAAGACGTATATGAAAATTCTTCATTTTTCAGATTTGCATATAGTACCGGCAGGGCAGCGCCTATTTGGTCTTAATCCTGCTCAACAATTGCAGCAATTGATCGATCATGCTTTACAGCACCATGGTGATGCAGATCTTTGTGTGATTACAGGCGACCTAACGCATAAGGGCGAGGTGGGGGCCTACGAGGTGTTAGCGGAGAAACTACAGCAGTTGCCAATGCCTGTGCAGCTCTTAGTAGGTAATCATGATGATAGGCATCATTTTCGATCCTACTTTCCCGATCAATCCGTAGATAGCCATGGATTTGTGCAGCGCATTGTGGATACGGATTTATATACCTTAGTTTTTTTAGATACTTTGTCAGTAGGCTCACCAGAGGGAGAGCTATGCGCACAACGATTGCAGTGGCTATCCCAAGCAATAGCAACCAGCCATAAGCCTATTTTGTTATTTTCGCATCACCCTATTATGGATTTGCAGTTTCCAAGTATGGATTGGATTAAGCTACGAGAACATGAAGAGGTGATGGCGCTCATTAAACAAGACAATAAGGTGGCTTATATGTTTGCAGGGCATGTGCATAGACCAGCGGCTGGCATATGGCATGGGGTTCCGTTTGCTACTGTGTCAGGTGCTAGTCATCAGCACCATTTGCACTTTACTCAAACGGGAGCCTCTGATTCCAGTTTAGAGCCCGCTGGGTATGGGGTTATTTCAGTTCTGGCGCACAGCATCACCGTGCATTTTCAATTAGCACAAAACTATGCACGTTTTGCCTACCAAGGGCCACCTTTACGTTTGCGAGCTAGGACTTGAACTACAGCAGACATGCCTTGGTGTCCATCTCCTTCGTATATCGAGCGCTCTATTTCTTGTAATAGCTCAAAGTGTAATCCTGATAGCTCTTCTTG
Organism: uncultured Paenalcaligenes sp.; assembly: GCF_947630565.1. Taxonomy (NCBI): domain Bacteria; kingdom Pseudomonadati; phylum Pseudomonadota; class Betaproteobacteria; order Burkholderiales; family Alcaligenaceae; genus Paenalcaligenes; species uncultured Paenalcaligenes sp. The sequence goes on along the minus strand of NZ_CANRIC010000002.1, from coordinate 27,045 downwards.
TAGTATGGCTGCCTCGTAAAGCAAAGCGGAATGGCTAGGGCCCCCCGTTTTAAATTCAAGCTGTTTTGGGCGGTAGGCCTCAAGTAAAAATACGCCGTTAGTGTTTAGGGATTGACCAATCTGAGCATGCACATGCTGGCGTAATAGCGCTGGTAAATGACAAAATATACTCACAATCCCCTCCCATTGCGCAGGCTCAAAGACATAGTCCTCTAGATCTACACGTTGAGTCTTTACCTGTACACCTCGTTGATCTGCGAGCTTTTTAACCTTATCTAAACCGGATTGAGCGGCATCTAATGCCGTGACCTCATAGCCTTGTTCGGCTAAATAGACCGCATTTCTACCTTCGCCTTCGCCAATGGAAAGCACACGACCACCAGTAGGGATATGGTGGGCGTGAAGTCGTAAAAAGTCGTTCGGTTGGGTGCCGTAAAAGTAGGATTCCTGATCGAACTTTTTGTGCCAGAAATTATCAGAAGTCGTCATATAAGTCACCAAAAGTAGAATGGGGGAATGGACAGGGGCTAAGTATTTACCTTAATTGAGAGTTAGCTCAAACCCTTATTCTAGCGTTACTGTATGCTAAGGAGTGAATACACATCTTTTAAGGAGTGAGAAATGTCTACTGATCGTTCTGTGGTGCTAGCTCAAGCATTAAAACAATTGCGAGCTCGTTGGCCGTGGTTTTTTGGGGTGGGCATTGTGCTATTGCTGCTGGGCGCTATTGCCATGATATATGTGGTGGGTGCAACCTTAGCAAGTGTGGTATTTATTGCGTCATTAATGATTTTGGGTGGTGTTGCTCAATTGATCCATGCGTGGGGTATTCGGCCGTGGGCAAATTTTCTTCTCTGGAGTGTCACGGGGGCGTTATACGTTGTAGCGGGTGTATTTGCTTTAATTAACCCTATTGCAGGGGCCGCACTATTAACATTGCTTTTGGGTGGTAGTCTTATTGCAATGGGGGCATTGCGGTTATGGTTGTGGTTTCAAAATAGATCACAGGTGGGTTGGCAATGGCTAGCTCTTAGTGGTTTGTTTAGTTTGGTAGCTGGGTTGTTAATAGCAGCTGGCTGGCCAACCAATAGTCTTTATATATTAGGCATGCTTTTATCTATTGATTTGTTGTTTCAGGGTTGGGCGTTATTGTGGGTGGGCATTGCTTTGCGCAGAGCCTATAAAATGAGACCATAACAAAAAAGGCCACGTGATTAAAACGTGGCCTTTTTTTATTTAAAAATTAAAATAAATTAATTCATTTTTTTTGAAAAGCGTCGTAAGGCAGCACTTAACTTTTTTGCATTTAGATATAAGGCATTAGAAAGTGGGGAGAATGCGGAACCCTGCAAATGAGAATCCATTTGTGGATTTGTACGACGAGAAATTTGAGCTTCTTGAGGCAAGATATGTTTAAACATAAATACTCCTATAATTATTATTTATTCGGATAATTAGTTATTATACCACAAATATAGGGTTTTTACTAATTGCGTGACTATGTTGATTTTACTAGCTGATTTCTATGTGCTTAATTTGCGGGCAGTTTTTTCTGACCTAAACGTTGATGTATAGGGCTAGCGCCCCTAATGATTGTTTTCTATTCTTGTGTTAATTGTCATCAAATAAGCCGATAATAGAGCATATAGGCTTATTTTCTTTGGAGGTGCTATGCACGAGTTATTGTCTTTCACCGGTTTTCTGGTGATGTTTGTGATCGTAGTTGTTTTTGCTGGTATTAAAGTGGTGCCACAGGGGCAGCAATGGACGGTGGAGCGCTTTGGTCGTTATACCCGTACGTTAGAACCAGGTTTGGGGTTAATTATTCCTTTTATGGATAAAGTGGGTCGTAAGCTGTCCATGATGGAATCGGTGTTAGATGTGCCATCACAAACGGTGATCTCTAAAGACAACGCTGCAGTAACAGCTGATGGGGTGGTTTTTTATCGTATCGTAGATGCCCCTAAAGCAGCATACCAAGTCGATAACTTAACCCATGCCATTATTAACTTAACGACAACAAACTTACGCTCAGTCTTGGGTTCTATGGAACTAGACAATATGCTGTCGAATCGTGAAAAAATTAATGAGCGTTTACTATTGGCGGTTGATGCGGCGACCTCGCCATGGGGGATCAAGGTCACACGTATTGAGATTCGTGATTTAAATATGTCAGACGAACTTCAAGAAGCCATGAATCTACAAATGACGGCAGAGCGTCATCGTCGTGCAGTAGTGACCAAAGCGAATGGTGATAAAGAGGCCGAAATCTTGCAAGCCGAGGGGATGCGTCAGGCAGCCGTACTACGGGCAGAGGGCGAAAAATTAGCAGCGATCTTAACCGCCGAAGCCCGTGAAAGAGAGGCGCAGGCCGAAGCACAAGCGACTCGTGATGTGTCTGCTGCAATTCGCGAGGGCGATGTACAGGCGATCCAATATTTCTTAGGGGTAAAATACGTAGAGGCCCTACAGGAAATAGGCAAATCGGATAATAGTAAATTGGTTCTTATGCCACTAGAGGCGGCTGGTGTAACGGGCGCAGTGGCGGGAATTAGTGAATTACTAAAGGCAACAAACGCAAAATGACCATAAGTGCTATCTTTGACTCCTATTGGTATTGGCTAAGTGCCGCTTTGCTTCTCTTTATCCTTGAGATCATAGCGCCAGGTGTATTCTTGATGTGGATAGGTCTGGGGGCGGCTGGGGTAGGGGTGTTTTTGCTGCTTTTTCCAGAGGCGCCTTTGGCCTTACAGTTGATTGCTTTGGCGTTCAGTGTAACGGCTGCTGTTTGCTTGGGAATGGTTTGGCAAAAGAAAAACCGAGAAACGCATCATCACGGCCTTAATCAAGGTCTAGAGAGTTATATCGGTCGCACGGCAATCGTTAGCCAAGATTTTGTCAGTGGTCAGGGACGAGTACGATTAGATGATAGTTTTTTTACTGCCCTTGCTAATCAACCGTTGGTTACAGGGCAGTCTGTGATCGTGATAAACGTAAACGAAACAGTTTTACAAGTTCAGGCAATCAGTTAAATGCAAAATATTCGTTCATTTCGACAGAAAACCCCGCAGTTAGACGCTCAGGTCTGGGTTGATCCTACTGCGGTTATTATTGGTGATGTGCAGATAGGGAAAGACAGTTCAGTTTGGCCCTATACCGTTATACGAGGCGATATGCATTCGATTCGTATTGGTCAGCGTTCCAGTATCCAAGATGGCAGTGTCTTACATATCACTCATGCAGGGCCTTTTAATCCAGATGGCTTCGCGTTGACTCTGGGTGATGATGTCACGGTAGGCCATCAGGTGACATTACATGGCTGCACCATAGGCAGTCGCATTCTTGTGGGGATGAGCTCAACCATTATGGATGGGGCCGTCATCGAAGACGACGTTATTGTGGGGGCGGGTAGTCTTGTGCCACCGGGCAAGGTGCTGCAAAGCGGTTATCTTTATGTGGGGCGGCCTGTAAAAGCCGTGCGCCCACTCACCGAAGCCGAGAAATCCTATTTTATATATACGGCAGCTAATTACGTAACCCTAAAAAATGAGTATTTGCTCGAGTATACGAAGCCACTTTCAGAATGACGATGAGCTCAAAAACATTTGCCTTAATTCAGTTAAATTCTGCTGCGATAAAAAAAGCCATGCTACTCGCCTTTTCAGCATGGTTTTCTTTTTTAATTGCGGTGCTGTTGGGGGTAGATAACTCTTATTGGGCTGCCATGCCAGTATGGGTAATTGCTCAGTCAACGCGAGGGCTCACCGTAGAAAGAGCCATTTATCGTATTATTGGCACGCTTATCGGTGCGGGTGCTGGTTTATTGATTTTGGCTACCGCCCAGCCTATCTGGCAATTGGTGCTAATGGCGGCGGTTATTTTTTGTAGCGCCGGCGCACTGCATTTGTTGGCGGGTGTGCGTAGCTACATGGCACTACTATCAGGGATAACGGTGTCTGTTGTGGTGCTGCCAGCACTATTAGCACCTGATCAAGCCTTTGATTTGGCTTGGGCTCGCATTCAATGCACATTAATTGGCGTGGTAGTAGGCACGCTAATAACGGGTTTAGGCACTCCCACTAGCGCTAGGCAGACCTTTTATAAACAAGTACGTCAATTGGCGTCGGATGCGGTGCAAACAGCGGTATTGATGCTAACGCATCAAGAGCAGCATAAAGTGGATCAAATGCTACGACGCGTTAATATGGATGTTTCTCAATTAGAGGCTCAGGCTGCTGCTATGGCAGCGGGGTCGGTTGAGGGGCATAAACGCAATGCGTATGTAGAGGCGCTTTTATTTGCAGCTCTAGAAACCTTGGCAGCAGCTCGGCAGCTGCATTGTCAGATTCATCGTGGCTTGCAAATATCTCCTACCGCTATTAAGCAATTAGAAGACTTTAGTTATCAGTTTGAACAAGGCATTGCTCTTGCTCCTTTGCGTAGACAAGATCCTGAGCTGATGCCCAATAAAGTCAGCTTGGCGCGATTGCGTCGAGCTTTAGGGCAAATGAAACGCGCCGAGGCAGCATTATTTGCAGACCGTTTTCCTTTTTGGCGTACAGGGGTGAGCTTACGTCGATTTGGCTCAGGGCGAGACTGGATTACGGCGCGACGTGTCGCCTTTGTATCCGCTACGGCTGGATTCAGCGCGGGCCTGATAGCCTATTTAACGCAAAGTCCTGCTTTAGAATTAGCCGCGACAGGTGTGTGTATTTTCTCTATGTTGCTTGGCTCTTTACCCCGTCCACATTTGATGGTTCGGTATGTGATAACCGGGGTGACAATAGGGGCTTTGTTGGCAGCTGGGTATAGGTTAGGAATACAGCCTTACGCTCAGGCCCCTTTCTGGATGGTGATGAGTCTATTGCCTTTTGTGCTGTTGGGTGGTTTGGCTAGGGCAAACCCGCCGACGACAATTCCAGCCTTAGATGCCATGATGTGTTTTTTGTTAGCCAGTCAGATGGGGATGCCAGCAGCCTCTTTGTCTCAGGTTGTTCAGGGCTCTGCAGCCCTAATTTTTGGGGCGGCGATGGTGTGTGGTAGCTTTTATTTGCTACCTAGGCAAACCGAGCAATGGGCTAGGACTATTATTCGTTTAATTATTAAAGATTTGCATGATGTCGTGCAGCAACGCCCCCCTCAGGGTGTTTCCCAATGGCGAGCTCGCATTTCCCGTCAATTGCTCAGCTTATTGCAATGGATGGGGGCGGAAACACCTAAAGGGTTACTGGGGCTGATGAACTTTGGTTATGGGGTGATTGCTTGGCAGCGCCTAACGGGACGAGAAACAGCGCATTATCAGTTGGGCTTACAGGTTCAAGCTATTTTGCATGATTTTGATCGAAAGCCAGAGGAAAGTCATGGGCGTTTATTGGCTCTAGCACAAAGCCTCTCTGATCCGCAATTGGCTTATGCTATCTATGACATAGCGGATGCATTAGACGAGTCCACGCCCGTTTTGTTTTTCTTGCATTCATCTACAGAAAAAACGAGAGTAAACTAAGTTTCGATTTTACCTCTGAGGAAAAAGACGGGTACACTATGCGCTATGAAACGCGTAGTCTCCCTCTTTTTTCTTTTATTCGTCGCACTTCCCTTATCCGCCACCGACTTGGTGAGCCGTAAAAACGAGGTCGGGCACCGTAATTTTACGCGCGCTAAGACATTGTTACCGGATGTGCATCAAGGTTTAAACCAAACATTCTACTGTGGTTGCTCTTATCAAGATAAAGAGGTTGACCACAGTTCTTGCGGCTATAGGGTTCGTAAAGATCCCCGTCGAGCAGGTCGGGTCGAGTGGGAGCATGTGGTCCCAGCTTGGGCTATTGGTCATCAACGCCAATGTTGGCAAGACGGTGGACGTGCTAATTGTTCTAAAAATGATCCGGTGTATGCCAAGGCTGAAGGAGATTTGCATAACCTCGTCCCCGCTATAGGGGAGGTCAATAATGACCGAGGTAATTTCCGATTTAGTGTATGGACTCAACAGCCACGTATGTATGGTCAGTGTCAGATGCTGGTGGATTTTAAAGGTCGTCGCGTTCAACCACCTGAAAATTCGCGTGGAAAAATAGCCCGAATCACATTTTACATGGTGAATGAATACAACTTAAATTTAAGTGCCCAAGAGCGTCGTTTGTATTGTGTGTGGGCTAAAGCCTATCCGGTGGATCGGTGGGAGCAAATTCGTAATCAGCGTATTGCCGCCATTCAAGGAAATGTGAACCCATTTATCTCTCAGCCAAACTTAATTGATCGGGTTTGTCGTTAGATTTTCAACTCTATTTCAAACAGATGAACGCAGTGTGGAAAAGAGTGGATATCTTTTTTGTCAAGACGTTTGGCTTCGGTTTTTTGCCTTAGTTTCCCTTGATTTTTTCCGTTAAATCATTTTTTCAAAAAATAGGTGAAAAATAATATATAGAGGGTTAGAAGAGAGTTTTTTTATTTAAGTTGTTGATTTTATGTGTAAATAATTTAAATGCTAGCTAGTCTTAGTAACGGGTTAGTGTCATATTTTTCTGAGTAAAAAGGCTGAAAAATAAATAGCTAAGGGTTTTTACTAGGGCATTTAAAACCAATAAAGTTATCCCCAGAACCTGTGGATAACCTTGTTGATAAGCTGTGGGTATTTTGCGCAAAACCGCACCAATGGCGAATCTGAGGTTCATTGTATAGTAATTAACACAAACGTCATATTTAGCCCACGCCCAGTCGGTCTAGTGGCTTAATCAGGTAGTTGGACTCGGCGCCAAGTTAAGAAAAACAGAGCAAGGCTTAGACTGCAAATAGAGAAGCAAAAAGCCGTTAAGGCAGTTTGCATTCCAAACTGATCGGCTAAATAACCAATGGCTAAAATCGGTAAAATAGCCCCTAAATAAGCAATAATTAAATAGCTTGATGTAGTAGCAGAGCGTTGCTCGGGTAGGGCAAGTCGATTCACAATACCCATGCCCGAGATCAGGCTTAATCCGTGACCCATAGCGATCAAGAGTACCGAGGCGCTAAATAACAGCACTGAGGCATGCCATAGATTAGCAACTAATAATAAGTTGCTAAGGGAAAAGCAGGCGAGGCCAATGAGTAGACTGCGCTTTAAAGGCCACTGGCGCACCAGCAACTGAAAGCCTGAAGACATAAAGAGAATAATCCCAATGGATAGGCCGCTGACGGCAGGGCCATGCCAAGGCACCATATCACGCATAAAGCTGGGTGCTAATGAGGCAAAGAGACTAAACATAGAAAAAGCAGTAAAAGCCGCCATGCAACCTAATAAAAAGGGCGCGCGTGCAGCACCAGCAGGAATGGCTAAGGAAGGTCGCCAGAACGCTTTTTGTTTAGGAGGATTCGTTGGTTTGTAGTCTTGCGCTGAAAGCATAAATAACGCAAAAATAGCGATGAGGCCCATTAGCATAGAGGGAATATAGCTAGACTGCAGAGGGAAATGAGCCCACTGAGCAATTAACCCCCCAATTACGGGGCCTAGGCCAAATCCAAAAGCAATTAATAAGCTTGTGGTGGCAGCTGCCCGCTGTAGGTCTTTAGAGCGATTGAGCCTCGTTAGACCGATAGAGGCAGAGGTAACGATCAGACTAGAAGCTAAGCCAATCAGAATACGGCTCAGCATAAATGACCAATAATCCCAAGCTATGGCAGATAAAATAATCCCAATGGTGATGGAAATCAGCCCACCACGCAACACCACAATAAAACCCCGTTGGTCACTAATACGCCCTAAAAAGAGTAGGCTGCTTAAGGCAGAAAACATATAAACCACGAACAGCAGCGTAATATCCCCAGCACTTAGGCTCCAGGCCTGTTGGTAAAGTGGGTAAAGTGGGCTAGCTAATGCCGTACCCATGACCCCGACAATCATGGCAAAACAGACCCAAAGATAGGGTTGTTGTTGTATTTTGATTTTGAGGCGATGGTAGGTATTCATAGATGGTGTAACAGTAAATATAAATAAATAGGATATCACGCTGCCCTTAGGGTGGTGCGCTTACAATACTCACTTTCGTTGCGTTTCTTGGTTTTTTACTATGTTCTCTGCTTTGATACAGGCTGGAGCACTGCAATTAGCAGCGCCCGTAGTTACAGATGTATTTTTATTGATTTTATTGTTGGTTTTCGTGTTGGCTTGTGTAATGGGCTTAAGGGCTAAACACGCCGAGTTTATTCACTATGCGCCTACCTTAATGACCTCGATTGGTATTTTAGGTACCTTTGTGGGAATTGTGCTGGGCTTGTTTCATTTTGATACGGATCAGATTGATCAGAGTATCCCTACTCTACTTGAGGGCCTAAAAACGGCTTTCATTACTAGCGTAGCAGGGATGAGCTCAGCCATGTTATTTAGTTTGATTGACTCATTATGGTTAAGTAAAAAACGGCGTTCCGTAGATGTCGATTTGCTGTCAGAGATCACCCCCGCTGATATTTATCAGGTCTTGACTGGACAACAGCAACTGATGGAGCAGCAGCACGGTCAGTTAGAGCGTGTCCTGGAACAACAAGCGCGCCATAATGAGCAACTACAACAGCGCTTAGGTAGCTGGCAAGAGGCACAGGAAAAACAAGCTGAATTATTTAGCCTTGATTTATGGCAACGTATGGATACGTTTAGTCAGATGTTGTCTAAGTCAGCCACAGAGCAGGTGATTGATGCCCTACGACACGTCATTGTTGATTTCAATAAGAACCTAACGGAACAGTTTGGTGATAATTTTAAAGCGTTAGATGCCTCTGTGCAGAAGCTCGTAATTTGGCAGCAGCAATACAAAGCTCAGGTAGACACCATGAGCGATCAATATCAACAAAGCGTCACAGCACTTTTAGAAACACGTAAAGCCGTCGCGGGCATTTGGCAAGAGTGCGCCAATATCCCGGCAGCAATGGATGATATTCGTGAGACCCTAGAGATAAATCAGCATCAAATTAAAGAGCTAGAACGACACCTAGAGGGTTTAGTCACAATACGTGAGGCAGCTGCAGCGGCAATTCCTACTATGCAAAGCCATGTCCTACAAATGAATGAGCAAGTGATAGGAACAGTGGCCCATCTAGAGCGTAGTGCTCAGGGATTTGAGCGTTATGTAACGGAAATCGTGACTAATACCGGCCAAAGCGTGAACACACAATTACAGCAACTAGAAACGGCAACAGCCCGTGAGATTCAAACGGCCATCGAGGAAATGGGGCGCTCTTTGGTGCAAATTACGACCCGATTTGTGGGTGATTACCAGTTAATGATGAATGCGATGAATACTGTTGTTCAGCAGCATAAGCGTCAGGGGTAGGTATGCAGAATATCGTTGGTAAAACTGTGCAGAAAAAGCAGAGTAACCAAGAGCACTGGTTATCCATGTCAGACTTAATGGCTGGTCTGATGATGGTGTTTTTGCTTATATCGGTGGCCTTTATGCGCTATGTCCAAGTAGAGCGAGACAAAATCAAAGAGGTTGCTGTGACATATCAAGAGTCACAAGTGGCTTTATATCAGCAATTAATGCTGGAGTTTGAGAAAGATTTATCTCGTTGGGATGCTCAGGTCGATAGTCATACATTAGAGTTTCGTTTTAATGCGCCTGAAGTGTTATTTGATATGGGGAAAATAGCGATTAAACCGCGTTTTCAAGAGATCTTAGATGATTTTTTCCCCCGATATATTCATGTCATTAAAGCGTTTAAAGACACGATCAGTGAGGTACGTATAGAGGGGCACACTAGCTCAGTCTGGAATCAACAGAGTAGTCCCGAAGAGGCCTATTTTAATAATATGGAGCTGTCTCAAGGCCGTACCCGAGCTGTATTGCAATATGTGTATAGTTTGCCTGCTGTCGCCTCAGAGAGAGATTGGATTAAAAAGCAGTTTGCGGCGGTGGGCTTTTCGTCCGCGCATATTGTTCTTGATGAATTAGGCAAGGAAGACGCAGAGCGTTCGCGTCGGGTTAGCTTTAAGGTATTAACAAATGCCGAGACCCAAATCCGTAAAATTATTGCGAATGAATGATGAAGCTGCATCTGGACTTTTCTGCATTGCATCAGTTAGCGCAAAAAATAGGTGCGCCGTCTGTACAGTTTGGGATTGATGCAGATCCCCGTGACTTTGATCCTATTGTGATTGGAGATGGTCGTGAGGTTCCTATTACCGAGGTAAGTACGGCAGGTGGTTTGTTGTCTTATAAGGGGCGACAAGTGGTGTTGTATATCAAGGACCATAGTCATAATTTTGATCGTGTCGTAGCGCAACCTAGCGAGGGTAATAAATTTCATTTAGCCCATTGCAGCACGCTAGCAGAGATGATTGATAAAAAGCGCTATGAACGGTATGTAGTAAAAAATAGCGTAGATCGGCTATTTACCATTAGCTCTACTCGCCCCCAAGAGCGTCAGACGCAGGTAAAGCTCCATGTGTGTAAAAACTGTCTCAACACATTGAACTATCAAGGGTATAAGACACAGGGAGCTAGACGCACTGAAATTGTAGATGAATTTGATTTGCAGCGATTTTTTGCAACATTTACGTCTTGCTTTAGACATAGCCCGAGTGGAGTGGAGCATGAGAGTGCACTATATACAACGGATTGGGCCGCCTTATCATTACCAATTAGGCCGTCATCTCAGTTTTGTTGTGCCGATTGTGGGGTTAACTGCAGCTCGCACTCATATCTGAGTCATGTTCGTCATAAAAACAGGGTATTAACAGATAACAACCCTGACAATCTAGAGGTGCTGTGTGCTGATTGCTGTCGCAAATCACAGCCTCAGTTTATGCGTGTAACACAAAAAGAAATGCGAACTATTCAGCAATTGCGCGCAGATCAAGGGTTATTTGCGATCAGCTCTTGGGCGGATGTATTGCGTCTGTGTGATCCGGCGTTGTATGGAGATGCTCACGAATTACGTGATAAAGGTTGGCCACCCCCCGTTTTGCACTATGCGGTACAAAATAGCCATAACAAAACTGTCATTCTGGATATGGCATGGCCCCAGCAAAAAAAAGCATTAAGCCTCTGGCCCGTAGGCATGATTCCTCAGTGGCAGATTTTTGGTTTCAGACAGATTAAGCTGCCAAAGCAAACCGTAGATAGAATTTAAAAACGCCAAGAAATAAAGCGACTTTTCTTTTGACCTTGAGCCATATCGATGGTTTGCACATCTGTAGCCCGAACATTACGTAATTGTTTATATAGGGCTGGCAAAATGGCTTCGCGAGATACGAGGCTACTAAAACAAGCGATTTGTCGTTTAACGTTGACACTTTGTTGAATCATGCGGCTAATAAATGCCAGCTCGCCGCCCTCGCACCATAACTCGTTGCTTTGGCCACCAAAATTACGTTGTCCTGATTGTTTGCCTAAGCCTTTCCATTTACGTTGATTCTGATGTGTAGCTTGTTCTGCAGAGCTAAAAAAAGGAGGGTTGCAAATCGATAGATCAAAGTGATCTGTGGGTAGAACGACCTGATTAAAAATATGTTCAGGATTAGGCTGGTGTCGTAATTGGATGAATTCTTGTAATTGATTTTTTTCGATAGTTTGCTTTGCAGCGGCAATGGCTTTTTTGTCAATGTCTACCCCTACAAAGGACCATTGGTATTCAGCTTGGCCTAACAGGGGATAGATGGTGTTGGCTCCTACACCTATATCAAGGACACGAGTCGCTGGCCCGGTCGGGATTACACCCTGATGGTGATCAGCTAACAAATCCGCGGCAGCATGAATATAGTCAGCTCGGCCTGGGATAGGCGGACAAAGATAATGCGCAGGAATATCCCAAAAGGCAACACCATAATCGGTGGCTAAAATGGCCGCATTTAATAGCTTCACAGCATGTGGATCAGCAAAATCAATGGTGTAATGCCCAACAGGATTAAGGCGTGTATATTTTTTGAGCTCAGGATAGGCAGCGTACAAGCGCTCAAAATCATAGTTGCCAGTGTGGCGATTGCGTGGATGAAATAAGGACATGGGAAATAGAGTCAACAATAAGGTCGTGGCTAGTGTACCGTGAAATCGAAAGCCACTTACAATAAGAAAATAGATGTAAACGCATTTTGTTCTAGTGGGGATTCGGTGAATATTCGATTTTTAGAAACCTTTGTGTGGGTGGCAAAACTGGGAAGCTTTAGAGCTGCAGCTAGCCAACTTCATTTAACTCAGGCTGCTATTTCTGGGCGGATTGCGGCTCTGGAAAATGATGTGGGCAAGAAAATATTCGAGCGTCATGGCCGACAAATGCGTTTAAACAGTGCAGGCAAGACGCTATTACATCATGCTGAGCATATTTTGCGCATTGAACATGATTTACGCCAAGAACTAACCGGCCCTACATTATTACGGGGGCGAGTTCGGTTAGGGGTGATCGAGTCCATTATTTATACCTGGTTTCCTCATTTTCTTGCGCAGCTGCAGCAACAACACCCCGATGTGGAGATAGAGCTGACGGTTGAATCGAGTCGTCGTTTGCATGACTTATTAAAACGTGGCTTAGTGGATGTAGCGATACAGACTGATCCGGTAATAGAGAAGGGCTTACGTAACACTCCTTTAGGTCGGTTTTCTTTATCATGGATGTTTGCTGCTAATACGGATCTGGTGTTGCCTACCGATTTAAATCAATTATTAAATGAATGGGCAATAGTTACTTTTCCTCGGTATTCCCAACCTCATTTATCCCTGTTGGAACTTTTGGAGAGTAAAGGAATTATGACCGAGCCTCGCATTCATTTTGCCTCGTCCATTGCAGCAGGTATGCAGCTATTGCAAACAGGGCATTGTGTAGGTGTGCTGCCTACAGCGGTATTTAATCATAAGGCGCAATCTGCCTTGTTTCGTGTGGCTAAACACTTGCCTGCCTTAACCGATATGCACTTAGTTGCTAGCTGGCGCCCAGAGTTAGTCACAGGTCTGAGTACCGAAATGGTTAAGTTAAGCTTAAGTGAGATGAAAAACTACTCGGCTCATAACGAATTTGCTTTTGCTGCTGCAGAACTCCCTGTTTTTCACTTATAGCGGGTTTTCCCCCATTAAAAATAGATAGAATAGGTCAAAGCATGGAAAAACTGGCGTTTCAATTGATAACTTTTTGTTATCGATTAGGGTAAATAAAAACGGCTTGAGTTTACAAAGAGGGCAACGCAAACTAAGCCTAGTCATTGTTTTTTTATATGGGATTAGACATGCAGCAAACGGCAGAAAATACGGGATCAAAACAAGAAAAATGGCAGTTTTGGGTGGATCGTGGTGGTACCTTTACTGACATCGTCGCTAAACAGCCTGACGGTGAGTTAGTCACTCATAAATTGCTCTCTGATAACCCAGAGCAATATCCCGACGCTGCCCTAGAAGGTATTCGCCGTTTATTAGGCTTGACTTCTGATCAACCTATTCCTAGCGAGCAGATCGAAGCAGTAAAAATGGGGACTACGGTTGCTACTAATGCATTATTAGAGCGTAAAGGTGACGATACCGTATTGTTTATCACCAAAGGATTTAGAGACGCCTTGCGCATTGGCTATCAGGCTCGCCCTCAGCTTTTTCAACGACATATTGTTTTGCCTGAATTGTTATATGGTGATGTGGTTGAGGTTGATGAGCGTGTACGGGCCGACGGTCAGGTAGAAGCGAGCCTAGACGTAGAAAAAAGCCGCGAGCAATTGCAGCACATGTTTGACAAAGGCTACCGTGCTATCGCTATTGTGTTGATGCATGCTTACCGTTTTCATGAGCATGAAAACCAATTAGCAGCCTTAGCCCGTGAAATTGGTTTTACTCAAATTTCAGTTTCACATCAAGTGAGCGCCCTCATGAAAATTGTGGGTCGTGGTGATACTACTGTTGTGGATGCCTATTTATCTCCAGTGCTACGTCGTTATGTGAACCGCGTTGCCAGTGAGTTAGATCAAGTTCGTTTGATGTTTATGCAGTCAAATGGTGGTTTGACCGCAGCAGATCAATTCCAAGGTAAAGATGCGATTTTGTCTGGACCTGCTGGCGGTATTGTAGGCATGGCCCGTATTGCCTCTGCGATGGGAGCCGATAAGCTCATTGGTTTTGATATGGGCGGCACGTCTACGGATGTATCGCATTATGATGGTGAGTTTGAACGCGTCTTTGAAACAGTGGTTGCTGGCGTACGTTTACGTGCTCCTATGATGAACATTCACACCGTTGCGGCAGGTGGTGGCTCGATTGTTCACTTTGATGGTAATCGTATGCGAGTGGGGCCACACTCAGCAGGAGCCTTTCCTGGACCAGTGGCATACCGCAATGGTGGGCCTTTAACGGTAACTGACTGTAATGTGATGTTGGGTAAATTACAGCCACAGTTTTTCCCTGCGATTTTTGGTGAAAAAGCAGATCAAGCCTTAGATGTGGCAGAGGTGCAGCGTCAATTCACTGATCTAGCCGCTGATATTGAGCAGAAAACAGGCTTGAGCTCTACTCCTGAGCAAGTGGCCGAGGGCTTCATTCAAATCGCTGTGGCTAACATGGCGAACGCAGTGAAAAAAATCTCGATTGAACGAGGCTATGACGTGAGCCAATACACCTTGGTGTCATTTGGTGGTGCGGGTGGTCAGCATGCGTGTTTAGTCGCTGATGCGCTCGGTATGCGTCGTGTATTAATCCACCCTTTTGCGGGTGTATTGTCTGCTTATGGTATGGGTCTAGCTGACATTACGGCGATGCGTGAAAGCAGTATTGAACTAGAACTAAATGCAGAGCACTTACCTGTTTGCGAGCAACGTTTGGATCAGTTGGCCCAAGATGCATGTGCAGAGGTATTGGCTCAGGGCGTAGCAAAACATCATATTCAAATTGTGCCGCGTGTGCATTTACGCTATGACGGAACCGATTCCGCTATTGTGGTGAACTTTGGCACGATTGATGACATGGTACAACAGTTCAATACGGCTTATTTACAGCGTTACAGCTTTTTAATGGCGGATCGTAATTTGGTTGTAGAGGCCGTGTCACTAGAGGTTATTGGCCAAAGTGGCGAGCAAGTGACGGCATCTAGTGCTACAGAACAGGCTGTGGCATTGCCCGAGGCGTGTACATCAGTCTCTGTGTTCTCTCATGATGAGCAGCATCAGACTCCCGTCTATGACCGCAGTGTGCTGCATAGTGGTATGCGTATTGTTGGTCCTGCGATTGTGTTTGATGCCAACGGTACCACAATGGTGGAGCCCGAGTGGCAGTTAGAGTTGCTAAGCGGTGGCGAAATGTTGCTATCCCGTATCAAAGCAAAGGCGCAAGCTGTCGCGATTGGTACAGATGTAGATCCCGTCATGCTTGAGATTTTTAATAATCTATTCATGGCGATTGCTGAGCAAATGGGCGTCACGCTAGCCAATACTGCTTTCTCCGTCAACATTAAAGAACGGTTAGATTTTTCTTGCGCATTGTTTGATGCTGAAGGGAACTTGATCGCTAATGCTCCGCATATGCCTGTGCATTTGGGCTCAATGGGGGAAAGTATTAAAGCGGTTATCAGTAAAAATGAAGGTCAGATGCAACCGGGGGATACGTATGTATTAAATGATCCCTATAACGGTGGTACACACTTGCCTGATATTACTGTGGTTACGCCAATCTTTGATGAAAGCGAAACAGAAATCCTGTTCTTTGTCGCCTCTAGAGGTCACCATGCTGACGTGGGGGGTATGACCCCGGGTTCAATGCCTCCGCACAGTCGTAGCGTGATCGAAGAAGGAGTCTTAATTGATAACTTCAAGCTAGTAGAAAAAGGGCAGATTCGTGATCGTGAGTTCCGAGAACTTCTTGCCTCAGGTCCTTATCCAGCACGCAATATCGATCAAAACTTGGCAGATATGCGCGCACAAATTGCGGCAAACGAAAAAGGAGTTCAAGAGTTACATCGTATGGTTCGTACCTTTGGTTTGGATGTGGTACAAGCCTACATGCAACACGTACAGAATAATGCTGAGGAATCGGTACGACGCGTGATTGATGCGTTGCAAGATGGTGAGTTCAGTTACGAAATGGATTGTGGGGCTCAGATTCGTGTGGCAGTCCGAGTCAATAATAAAGATCGTAGTGCTGTGGTGGACTTCACCGGAACTTCAGCTCAGTTAGACAGTAATTTCAACACGCCTAAAGCCGTATGCATGGCAGCGGTTTTGTATGTATTCAGAACACTAGTGAATGATGACATCCCGATGAATCAAGGCTGCTTAAAGCCCATTGAGGTCATTATTCCAGAGGCGTGTATGTTGAATCCACAATATCCTGCAGCCACAGTAGCCGGTAACGTGGAAACCTCACAAGCGATTACAGATACGTTGTATGGCGCCCTAGGAGTGATGGCGTCGTCACAAAGCACGATGAATAACTTTACCTTTGGTAATGAGACGTATCAGTATTACGAAACCATTGCAGGTGGTGCTGGAGCGGGCGTTATTTTACATGCCGATGGCAGCAGAGAGCTTTTCCCTGGAACAGATGTGGTTCAGACACATATGACGAACTCACGTTTAACAGATCCAGAGATTTTTGAGTGGCGCTATCCCGTATTACTAGAAGGCTTTGCTATTCGTCCTAATAGTGGTGGTGAAGGGGCCGTGAGGGGGGGGAATGGCGGTACACGTCGTATTCGCTTCTTAGAGCCTATGACAGCCTCCATTTTGGCTAACCATCGTCGCGTTGCCCCTTTTGGCCTAGCCGGTGGTGCAGCGGGAGAGGTGGGATCGAACTATGTAGAAAAAACGGACGGTGATCGCATCGAATTGGGGGCTACAGGTTCAATTGAAATGCAAGCTGGAGATGTATTTGTCATCCATACGCCAGGTGGCGGTGGTTTTGGTAAAAAATAATATCTTCGAATGTAGGGCTGATCCCCATTTTCGTTTTTTTGATTATTGATAATAATGGCCTATCCATTTTTGGGCGTAATTAGGAACATTTATGAAACTAAAACCAATTCTTATAGCGGGCGTTATGTTGGCCTTTTCTGCTAGCGCGGCACAGGCTGTGACATGGCGTATGGCCACGGCTTACCCCGAGGCAAACTTTCACACTCGTAATATTAATCAGTTCGTTAAAGAGATTGAACAAGGCACGGATGGCAAACTGCAGATCAATGTGCATGCTTCAGGCTCGTTAATCAAACCACCTGAGATTAAAAATGCGGTGCGCTCTCGCCAAATTGAAATGGGCGAGTTCCTGGTGTCTACCTTGGCAAATGAAAACTCTATTTTTGCTTTAGACTCGGTTCCTTTTATGGCTGTCTCCTACGAGGACTCTGCCAAAATGTATCAGGTCTCTAAGCCTTATCTAGAGGAAGTCTTTGCAAAGCAGCGCATGAAAGTGTTGTACTCGGTTGCTTGGCCGCCTCAGGGGCTTTATACAGAACGCCCTATAGAGAAAATTGAAGACTTAAAAGGTATGAAGGTACGTGCATACAGCCCCCAAACTGAACGATTTGCTCAGTTGGCTGGTGCTATTCCCACCCAAGTCGAGGCAGCTGATTTAGCTCAAGCTTTTACCACCGGTCGCGTTAATGCAATGGTGACGTCTAGCTCGACGGGCGTGAACTCAGCCGCTTGGGATTATTTAACGCATTACTACGATGTATCGGCTTTCTTGCCTAAAAATGTCGTTGTTGTCAATCAGGCTAGCTTTGATTCATTAGACAAAGATACGCAAAAAGTCTTGTTAGATGCCGCCGTGATTGCTGAAGAGCGCGGTTGGGAAATGTCCAAAGAGGAACACGATACACAGTTAAAAGCGCTTGCTGATAACGGTATTAAAGTCGAGGCAGGTAGCGAACAGCTCAATGCTGCATTCCGTAAAATTGGCGAAACCATGGCAGCAGAATGGAGCAAAGAGGCGGGCAAACAGGGTCAAGAGATTCTTGAGGCCTATCACAAATAAGCCATTCATAGCAGTTACTATCTCGACGCAGCGTAGGCCGCGTCGAGATTTTTTAAGGAAGTTTGATGCGCAAAAGTCTCGACAAGTTGTATGCGGTTAGCGGAGCCATCGCTGCTTTATCGCTAGTGCTAATTGTGATCATTGTATTTGGCCAGGTTGTGCTGAATTTTATTGATTTTATAGCTCAAAAAGTGGTGGGTAAAAGCTATGGGTTATTAATTCCCTCCTACGCCTCTTTTTCTGGATATGCCCTAGGGTTTGCAACATTTCTCTCTTTGGGGCTAGGGATTAGACGAGCTGCACATATACGAGTCACCTTGATCGAGGGCACACTAAATCCGCGGGTGCGTCGTTGGACGTTAACTATAGTGGCGTTACTTGGTGTGCTGATGGGGGGGCTTTTTAGTTGGAGCCTAGGGCAGTTGAGCTATGAGTCTTGGTTATGGGGTGATACTGCCACCGGATTGATTCGCGTTCCGTTATGGATTCCTCAATCTGTATTGACCATAGGGTCCATTATTTTTTGGATTGCAACCATAGATACATTCATCGAGATGCTGCGTGATCAGCAATCTTCTGCGTTACGTGCTGTAGATCCTGTAGAGGAGGGCATGTAATGTCCGATTTAGTACTTTCAAGTATTTTAATTGTTACCTTGATTGGTAGCTTGGCTTTGGGCGTATGGGTGTCATTGGCCTTGTTTGTAACGGGTGTAGCAGGGATCTTTTTATTCTCTAGCGCTCCGATCACTAATGTGATTGCCACCAATGTCTGGAGCACTTCATCAGAGTGGTCTTTAGCTGCTTTACCGCTTTTTATCTGGATGGGTGAGATTCTCTTTCGCTCACGTATGTCTAAAGACTTATTTACGGGCTTAGCGCCGTGGATGCGATCTTTACCTGGTGGGTTAGGGCATGTAGGGATTTTAGCTTCAGGTATTTTTGCAGCGGTTAGCGGCTCATCCGCAGCAACCTGTGCCACCGTAGCTAAGGTTGCCGTGCCTGAGCTTAAAGCCAGAGGCTATGATGAAAAATTAATTCTAGGGACAATTTCAGGGTCGGGTACGCTAGGGTTGTTGATTCCACCCTCTATTATTTTGATTGTGTACGGGGTTTCAGCCGAGCTATCTATTTCTCGATTATTTATTGCTGGAGTTATTCCAGGCATTATGATGATCGTGTTGTTCATGGCATATGTATCCATTTGGTCTTTACGTAATCCAGATAAAGTTCCTGCTAAAGATCCACCATTAAGCTTTAAAGAAAAAATACGCGCTACACGTACTTTGTTACCTGTGACCTTGCTTATTTTAGGGGTGATCGGATCAATTTATTTAGGGCTTGCTAGTCCCACTGATTCTGCGGCGGTTGGGGTAGTGATCGCGTTATTATTAAGTTGGTCATTTGGTGATTTGAACTGGAAAAATTTCAAAGAAAGCCTAATTGCCGCGACGTTGTCCTCGTCCATGATTGCATTCATTTTGGCTGGGGCCTCTTTTTTAACCATTGCCATGGGGTATTCCAATATTCCTATTACCTTGGCGCGCTGGATTGGTGACTTGGGTCTGAACCATTACATGCTCTTAGCTGTACTGACTGTATTTTTCATTATTCTAGGTAGCTTTTTGGATGGTATTTCCATTGTGGTGTTGACCACCGCCATCTTGATGCCCGC
Organism: uncultured Paenalcaligenes sp.; assembly: GCF_947630565.1. Classification (NCBI taxonomy): domain Bacteria; kingdom Pseudomonadati; phylum Pseudomonadota; class Betaproteobacteria; order Burkholderiales; family Alcaligenaceae; genus Paenalcaligenes; species uncultured Paenalcaligenes sp. The sequence goes on along the minus strand of NZ_CANRIC010000002.1, from coordinate 7,471 downwards.
TGTTCAAGCCGTAGGTATTGATCCTATTTGGTTTGGGGTTTATTTGGTTTTGGTTGTTGAAATGGCGCAAATTACGCCACCAGTCGGTTTAAACCTATTTGTATTGCAGGGTATGACAGGTAAAAATATTGTTTATTTATCTAAAGCATCCATGCCGTTTTTCTTTTTGTTAGTACTCGGGGTGATTTTAGTTATCGTGTTCCCAGACATTATTCTTCTATTGCCAAAGCTGATGTACAACTAAACCTTGCTATATCGCCATAAAAAAACCACGCTAGATAAAAATAGCGTGGTTTTTATTTGTATAGAGGTCGTTTATTAAATGAACCATCTACATAGAGCCACTGGTTATTTTCTAGCACAAATTGGCTAATTTCGTGTAAACGAGAGGCTTTACCTTGTAAACGATGACGAGCGACAAACTCGACTTGCTGTGTGGTAGGACTAAGTATCAGATGCTTTTTAATTTCTAAGCCTAACCACTTACCCCCAGTGGGATTAGGTTCTAGCCCTGTAGGTCGAGTACTGGGATGCCAAGTGGCCAGTAAATAGTCCAATAAGTCTAGAACAAAGGCACTATATCTGGAGCGCATTAATTGCTCAGCATCCGGGGCTTGTAAGTATAAATCGCCCTGATGCCAACGCTGGCAGCATTGGGCATACGATTTATGGCTTTGGCAAGGACAAGGAGTATTCAGCATGGCTTAGTTTTTAAAATAGTCGGTTTGTGAAAAACCAGTAGCAGCCAGTTTAAGCATGGTGCTTTCATTGAGAGGGGGTGAGAAAATAAATCCTTGCACTAAATCACAGCCCATCGCACGTAATAAATTCAACTGTGCTGATTCCTCAACGCCTTCGGCGACTGTCATAAATTCAAAATGACGAGCCATATCAATCACGGTGCTGGTTAGCCGTTGATCTTGGGCATTGCAATGCATCTCTTTGATAAAGGCACGATCTATTTTTAGGACTGAAACAGGCAGAACTTTTAGATAGGCCAATGAAGAGTAGCCAGTTCCAAAATCATCAATTGCAATGCGTAAGCCAGCTTGAGATAAGGCCTGTAGTTGGCGCATGGCGAGCTGCATATCTTGCATTAAGCCTGATTCGGTGACTTCGATTTCTAACACATAGGGAGGAAGTCCGGATTGGCTTACTGTTTTAATTAACCATTCAGCAAAGTCGTGCTGCATTAGCTGTGAGCTAGCAACGTTCACTGCAACAGTAAAAAACTCATCAACTTGTTGTTGTTCACGCCAACGCGAAATGGCTTGAATGGCTTGCTTAATAACCCATTTACCAATGTGAATAATATCACCACTGGCCTCTGCTGCAGGAATGAACTCCACAGGAGAGACCCTTCCTAGTACGGGGCTTTCCCACCGCAATAACGCCTCTACACCTCGAACTTGCCCGTTACGTACATCTACTTTAGGTTGATAGAGTAAGTGAAATTCATTGCCTTCGATAGCTTGATGTAAAGCATCACGAACGTGAATTTTACGCATCAAAGCATCTTCTAGCTCTTGGCTATAGCACTGCCAGAGTCCGTCTGTGGAGGGCAGGGCTACTGCGGCTCTGCGTATGGTTTGTTCAGGGCTATCAGAGGGGTGCAGTTGGCTGATGCCAATGCGAGCACGTACATGTAATAGTAGTTGCCCTAAACGTAATGGGGCTTGAATAGTGTCAAGCAAGCATTGGGCGATCAATGCTACAGAGAGGGCGGGTGTAGATGAGTCTTCACATAAAACAACCCACTTATCGCTCCCCCAAACTCCGAGTAGGGCTATGGGTATCTCTGTGATCGAGTTGAGGAGTAAAGAGGTTTTGCAAAGAGTCTGATCTACCACCTCATAACCGTGTAAGCGGGCTATTTCATCTAAGCCTTCTAGCGCAATAAAGAAAGCAAAAGCGTCTTTTTTGTCGGATTGTAAGGTGAGTAAGTGCTCAAGAATCACATGTCGATTGGGTAGTTCGGTTACTGGGTCTTGACGCGAACGTATTGCAAGCTCGGTGGTGCGCGCTTGGACTAGCTCTTCAAGTAAATTCGCTCGCTCTGTGCGCTCTACCAGTAAACGTTGTAGTTGCAGAGTATTGTGAATACGCTGCAAGACTTCAATATGATTAAATGGCTTAGTTAAAAAATCTTGGACACCAAGTTCTAACGCATCATGACGAGTGGTTTCATCGATTTGAGCCGTCAAAATAATGACAGCTGGGGCTTTGTCACCCATCGTGTGATTGAGTCGTTGTAACAACTCTAATCCGCTCAGACCAGGCATTCTAATGTCGAGCAGAATTAAGTCAGGGCGTTGACGTTGCACTCTGTCTTCTACTTGAAGCGGGTTACACATACCTTCTATGTTGGTATAGCCTTCATCTTCAAGGAGGTCCATGAGTAGCTCTACATTCACGGGGTTGTCATCAACGACTAGAATGTCTGCCTCACTAAATAACTGGGCAACGATAGTCATGAATGATCCTTTTGGGTCAAGATTTTTTTCAGGTGTTGAGTCATTTCATCTAAGTTAAACGGTTTTATATAAAAACCAATAAAGCCAGCTTCCTCCGCACATTTGATATCTTGGGGTGCAGAGCTAGCCGAAATAGCTAAGACAGGAATAGCAGAGGTGAGTGGGTTTTGCTTCAGCATACGTTGGGCTTGAAAGCCATTCATTCCTGGTAAATCAATATCCATAAGAATGAGATCTGGTGGGTCAGAACAAGCAACTTCAAAGCCAATCTCAGCCGAGTACACGCATTGCAAATGAACCCCAATAATTTCACTACAGAGATCTTGCATAAGACGTTGGTTTTCAGGGTTGTCTTCGATATACAAGACTTTGTATTGATGACTATCTGCCGTAGGGGTGCTTAATGTCGTCGTTTCGGTCGTGTCTATCGTTGGATTAGAACAAACCGAGGTAATCGGTAAATCAAACCAAAATAGACTGCCCTCATTCGGATTGGATTTAACATACACGTCACTATTCATCAGGCGGGCTAGTTTGCGTGTAAGAGCCAGCCCAACCCCTGTGCCTTCTATGCTTCCTGTTTCTGCCCCTAATCGGTTGAAAGGCTCGAATAAAGAGTCAAGGTGGTCCGCAGCAATACCAATACCTGTATCTTGAATGCTAAAACGCATGAGTCCATCTATAGCTACGCAAGATAAGGTGATAGAGCCATTCGGTTTATTATATTTGACGGCATTACTGAGTAAATTGATCAGAATTTGCTTTAGACGGGTGTAGTCAGCTTGTACAAAATAGGTATGTGTTTTATCGACAATAATATCTAACTGTAATTGCTGCTCTAAAGCCAAAGGGCGAATAATTTCTGCAGTTTCATCAATTAACTCTTGTAGTTTAATTGGTTCCAAAGAGACTTGTGTATGACCTGACTCAATACGAGCTAAGTCTAAAACCTCATTGATTAAGTTTAATAAGTGGCGGCCACTACGTAGAATTTGGTCGACCTGACGTTGTTGGCGCTCGGAAAGAGGCTGTCGTCCATTCGCTAATAGCTGAGCAAAACCTAATATGGCATTTAATGGTGTACGTAGCTCATGGCTCATGGAGGAAAGAAAGTCCGTTTTGGCTTGGCTAGAGAGTTCAGCAGAGTCTTTAGCCACTTTAAGTTCTTCCGTAAAACGTTGCTGCTCACTGAGTTGTCTATAAAGATTAATGAGTAATGCACAGGTAGAGGTAAAAGGCTCTAACCACTGAACTAAGGCTTCGTCATAATCTTTTTTGCCATTTGCAATGGCATACATACCAATGAGTTCACCGCGATCAATAATAGGCACACCTAAATAACGGTATAAGGGAGGATGCCCCGGGGGAAGGTTTCCACCGCGTGCATCTGTTTCCATGTTATTACTTAGTACCATTTTCCCCTGAGTAAACACCTGACCCAACATGGTATTTGGACCGGTTAAGAGCATCTGTCCACTACGTAATTCCTCCATCAGCTTACGAGAGGCTTCGTTCCAGGATAAGTCACTGATAGCATGGATTTTTAGGGCTGATTTGCCATTTTTGGGAATAACCTCACCAATTAAAGCATAATCACTGCCCGTTAGCTCTTGTAAGGCTTCTTGTAAAAAACCCCACAGAGTATTTCCAGACAATAAGGCTCTGTAGTCAGTGAGGCCACGGTGTAATACCTGTAGTAGAGCGCGCTCTTGCGCTTCTCTTTCTCTGGCTGCGACAACTGCTCGTAAATCGGACAAAATACCAATAAATTCACGCGCCTCTGGTGCAGCTTGAGCATGCCCATACTGCACCTCACTGACGGCTAAGTGTACAGGGATGGTAGAGCCATTTTTATGCAAAGCCGCAACTTCACGCCCAGTACCTATAATGGTTTTGTTGCCTGTAGTTTGATAGGCTGATAAATAGCCATCATGGTGGTCACCCCAACGAGCAGGCATTAGCATTTTTACGTTTTGCCCTAATAGCTCATCACGTTCATAACCGAGCATATGTAGGGCTGAGTTATTGACCTGTAGCATCGAGCCACGACCATCAATACGAATAATTCCAGCAGCAGCGCCCTCAATAATGGCCTCATAACGAGCATTAGTTGTGATGCGAGCTTTGGAAAGATGGGCTAATTGAATAGTGCGATAATGCAAATGAATTAGCTGCTCAACCTGGCGTGCTAATAATGTAAGCCGGTGTTGATCTTTAGGAGTGAGGTGTCGGGGCTTGTAATCCAGTAGGCAAAGCGTACCTAGCATCAAGCCATTTTCGGCTCGTATAGGCGCTCCAGCATAAAAGCGGATAAAGGGTGAATCAGTCACCAAAGGGCTAGAGGTTGACTCTGAATCTAGCAATGTATCTTCAATGACCAGCAGTTGATCGGCGGTAATGGCTCGACAGCAAAATGAACCCTTACGAGGTAATTGCGTGATATTTAAGCCTACGCTGGACTTAAACCAAGCGCGATCTGCGTCAACTAAAGATACGATCGAAATAGGCACATCAAATAGATTGGCAGCGATTTGCGTTAAATTATCAAACGCAGGATCATTGAGGGTGTCTAGAATTTCGAGGTGAGCGAGAGTTTCTAGTCTTTCTTGTTCTGTTTTAGGCAAAGATACCTTTGTCATAGAAAACCTCTTGAGGTGGAAAGCGTAATGGTATACATCTGTTATTTGCTGCCCAGGGTGTCAGCAACCTGCTCTATGGCATGGACGACTTTACGCGCATCATTTTGAATCGTGTGCATGATGACGCCAGCTTGTGTAGCCATTGTTACACCCTGTTCTACACTACGTTGATTGTTTTGCATCTGCAAAACAGCATTTTTAGTGGAAACTTGGTTTTGTCGCACAACATCAGAGATCATAAGTGTTGCTTGATGAGTACGTGCGGCTAGCCCTCGAACCTCATCAGCAACCACAGCAAACCCTCTACCTTGTGGACCCGCATGGGCGGCTTCAATGGCAGCATTTAGCGCTAATAAATTAGTCTGCACTGCAATGTCTTGGATGCTATTGACTAGTTCACTGATCTTTGCTGACTGAATGCTTAGGTCCGAAATGGCTTCTGCCGTTTGGTTTAAACTGACAGCAATGTCTTGTACCATAGATGCGGTTTGCGTAACACTAGAGGCTCCTTGCTCTGCGCTATTGTCTGTTTGACTTGCAATCTGCATGGCTAATAAAGCCGCATTGGACTCAGCATGGCGTTGTTCTACTTGGGCGGTAATATTACTTGCGATTTTGATCACGCCGTATAAGCGATCTGTAGCATCATATAAGGGGTTATAGGTAGCACGTAGCCAGACCTTTTTTCCGTGCTTATCAATGCGCTCAAAGCGATCTGAGATAAACTCACCACGGTTTAGTTTTGCCCAAAAAGCGGAATATTCAGGACTGGCGGTATAGGCTGGACTACAAAACATCGCGTGATGTTGCCCTAGAATTTCATCAATAGAATAATCCATTGTTTTTAGAAAATTTTCATTGGCACTAATGACTAAGCCATCTAATGAAAACTCAATAACGGCCATTGACCTGTCAATCGCAGTCATCACGCTATGTTCTGCTTGTTCACGTCGAATTTGTTCGCTAATGTCAGTCGCGATTTTAATGATACGCACGACGCTGCCATTTGAATCAGAGACGGGGATATAACTCGCCTCAAGCCAGATTTCCTCTCCTGCTTTATTGATTCGTACAAATCGATTGCTCCGGCTTTCTCCTGCCGCTAATCGGTTCCATGCTTGTTGATAGCGCGGGCTTTGGTAAATGTCAGGCGAGCAAAATAACCGGTGATGTTGATGCTCTAGCTCTTGGGGCGAATAGCCCATTAACTCACAGAATGCATTATTAGCGGTAAGAATAGTGCCGTTAGGAGTGAACTCAATAACAGCCATCGTCTTACGAATGGCTGTAATAATTTGTTGCGCTTGTTTGGATGAGGTAATGGGTAGTTTATTTTTGGAAAAAAGCAATTGAAACGCTCCCAGCGGGGCTCAAAAAAGGGGTAGTTGAGCCCATCATGTATAGATGTACATGCTTAACGTCTTAGGGGGATCAAGCTGCTGATCCCCCTTTTTACCGAATAGGTATTGGATTTAAGCTGTTACATGAATGTTGGTTCCAACCATACCGCCTTGGGCTAGTGGTTGTGGGCCCGTGGCAGAGTTAATGAGACTCAATACACTGTCAGCCTGATTATCCAACACTTTTCTAAGTAGCAGATTGTCTTTCTCTTGGACAGCATTCCAGTGCTGTAGAGAAAGGGCTGCACCAACAGTACCTTCGATTGATCCTGACATAACAGACTCCTTTTGTTTGTTAGTGGATAAATACAGTATACCTTTAATTGTTAATTAATTACTCCGCAAGCCATTCTAGGGCCTCCGCCCCCAAGCGGTTTAGGATGATCGGAGTGATTGTCGCCACCTTCATGAACCATGAGTGAGTGGCCGCGTAAGTCTTCAATATTTTTTAGGCGTGGCGCCAATACTGGTTGGGCAGCTTCTCCATTGTCGGCGACATAGAGTGGGGGTAAATCACCTAAGTGACCTGTGCCCCAAGGCTCTCCATGAATGCCCGTTTTTTCTGGGTCCCAGTGCCCTTTAGCCGCCCCTGCAGGCACCATTTTTCCATCTTGTTCACTAGGGTCACAACTGGGGGCTTCATGGATATGGAAGCCATGTAGCCCAGGACTGAGCCCTTGTAGAGCAGGAGTAAAGACCAGTCCATAGTCAGATGGACTGACTACCACCTCTCCTATGGGCTGAGACGCCCCTTTTTCATCGACTAGATGCATAGGAATCATCAAAGTGTCAGCATGAGCGGCTGCGCTTAACCCTAAGGCGGCCCCAATTAAGGCGGTGGATAATTGTTTTTTCATCTAAAAGTCTCCTGAGAACGTCATGATACGTAATTAGTAATACGTTATTTTGAGGTCTTTAGCAGTAAAATAACACATCCAATTGCAAATTGCGGTACAGG